>JAJFGQ010000026.1 GCA_021776075.1 Alphaproteobacteria bacterium
GCCGCTTCTGTCTTGGAACAGTGCCGGTCTGTGCCGGTGAAAAGTCCTGTTTTTTCCGGTGCTTCAAGCTCTACCAGATCAACTTTGGTGGTCAGCCCTTTAAGGTCTGCGGCAGGCAGGCTTTCCAGCCGGTCAACGATATCCAGAAAGCGCGCGCGTTCGTCGGCGCTGACTTTGCCTTCGGTCAGTGAGTCAAACTTGCCTTTATATTGTGCGCGGCCCCATGGCGTGTCGCCGTAAACATGAGCGTTGGCGCGGTCTTTTTCCTTTTCGAAGCGTTTGCCATTTTCCAGTTCTATGATCATCTTACCGCCAAATGCCTGCACATTTGGGTCTTGTGAGTGATAGGCATCTTCCCATTTTTGTTCAAATTTGGTCTGGGTTTTTTCCATGAGAGAGCGGAGTTCATCTTTGCTTTCGGTGGCAATGTCGTATGTGCGTTCATGGTGCCATTCACCGAGTTGCAACGTGCGGGCGATGGCAAACATGATGCTGTGGTCGAGCGTGCCACGCGGGGCATCGGGGTCTATTTTTTGCGGGTCATTCGCATCTGTGCCGATGACATGATGCGTATGGTGACTTGTTTCCAGTGTGATCTGTTTGATCCGGTCAAGCGGTGTAGCACCGAGTTCTTTCCGCATATCAAGGGCAAGATCAATGATCGCCTGTCCCTGATATTCAAAGGCGTGTTCTTTGGGGTTGGTGATCAGAATATTGCGTAAAGTGTCAAAACCCGTCTCGGCCAATTCAATTTTGTAGGTTGCTTCCGGATCATCACGCCCGTCAAGAAAACGCGCCATGATGCTGTCGACACCCTCATAAACGGGGTTAGGGCCTTTGAGTCCGCGCATGGCGCTGTCCACTGCATCAATGGAGATTTGGGCGGAATAGCCGGGTACGAATTCTTTCTGTGCGCCGATATCGCCCTTGCGTGACTGGCGGGAGGATATGGCATTATGCACGGCGAAGTTAATCGCGTGGTAGGTTTCCTCAAGGGAAAGATCCAACATCGCGCAAATCCCGGCAGCTGTTCCGGCGGCAATATGGGTCATGTGGTCGACTTTGTGCTTATGCAGGCAGATACCTGTGCCGTTGCCCGTACCGACAAGGGCGACATGAATTTCGTAGGCGACAATAATGCCGTGTGCAAGGTCTTCTCCTCCGATCCCCAGTTGTTGGGCCACGGCCAGAATGGGGGAGATATTGTCATCCGGGTGGGAATATTCAGCCGCCAGATAAGTATCATCCTGATCCAGAAACCGTACGCTTACCGCATTTACGAAAGCCGCGCGGGAGGGGTCAAAGCTACGGTCATGATCAAGGCCGTAAATGGTTGCTTTTCCTGTGTTTTCGCTGCTCATGGCTTTGTCACGGGCGACGATGACGGTCTTTTGATTGATGGCACCGACAGAAATGGCGGCATTATCAATGAGGCGGCATTTCACCATCTCAACCGATTCAGGGTCAAGGGCCGTGTCTTTGGCTTCTACAGCCAGTTTAGCAAGCTTCCATGCCAGTTGCTCTTCTCTGGTCAGATCGCCGCTTTTTTTTTCGGCTTTGATCGTATGGGTTTTCATGAGGGGTGTTCCTTCTTATCTTTTTTCCAGAGGTATATAAGGCCGTGTAGCCGGGCCGGTATAATCGGCAGAGGGGCGGATAAGTTTATTGTTGGTGCGTTGTTCCATGATATGGGCGGCCCAGCCGGTAATCCGCGACATCACAAAAATCGGTGTAAAAAGCGGTGTGGGGATGCCCATAAAATGGTAGGTGGAGGCGCTGTAGAAATCCAGATTGGGGAAGAGTTTTTTCTCCTTCCACATCAAATTTTCAATGGCTTCGGAAACCGGGTAAAGTTTTGTGTCGCCTACGTTGTCGGCCAGCTTTTTTGCGAGTTTTTTAATCACGCGGTTGCGCGGGTCGGCTTCGCTATAAACGCGGTGGCCGAAACCCATGACAAGCTGTTTGGCGGCCATCATTTCTTTGACACCGGCTACGGCGTCTTCCGGTGTAGAGAAACGGGAAATAAGCGCCATAGCGGCTTCGTTTGCGCCACCGTGAAGCGGGCCGCGTAAAGCACCTATGGCTCCCGTTACGGCGGAGTAAAAATCCGACATGGTAGACGTAATGACGCGGGCGGTAAAAGTGGAGGCATTAAATTCATGCTCGGCATATAAAATGAGTGAAATATCCATCGCTTTTTTGTGTGAATCTTCGCGGTGTTTCTGGTGCAGCAACGTCAGGAAATGGCCGCCGACACTTTGTGTGTCTGTCGTGCATTCTATGCGTTTGCCATTCTGTGAAAAATGCCACCAATAGACAAGGATAGCGGGGTAAGTCGCGATCAGGCGGTCTGTTACGGCGTCTTCGTCATGCGTTCCCGTTTCCTGTTCGATATTGCCGAGGAATGATGTTGCTGTGCGCATCACATCCATGGGGTGGGCATTGGCGGGAATACGCTCCAGAACTTCTTTCAGGGATTGCGGTAGATCACGCTGCGCGATAAGGCGGCTTCTATAGGCTCGAAGCTGTTCTTCATTTGGAAGCTCTCCACGGGTCAGGAGATAAGCGACCTCCTCAAATTCGGCATGCTCGGCCAGATCATAAATGGAGTAGCCGCGATATTCGAGGTTATGCGCACCACCTGCTGCGGAAATTTCTGTTTCCCCTGCCGTAATACCGGCCAGTCCACCGGTTTTCTTTTTCGGTGACGGTTGTTTTTGTGCTGCATCTATACTCATGCTGCCTCTCCTTTTTTAAACAAAACATTCAGTTTTTTCTCATACTCATGATAGCCGAGATGGCTGTATAATTCTTCGCGGGTTTGCATGTCTTTGATGACGGCTTGTTGGGAGCCGTCTTTGCGGGTGGTTTTGTAAACATCCAGAGCGATTTTGCTCATCGCGCGGAAGGCGGTTAAGGGGTAAAGCGCCATATCGACATCAACACCGGCCAGTTGTTCGGTTGTATACATGTCTGTTTTTCCGAATTCCGTGATATTGGCAAGAAGAGGTGCTTTTATGGCATCCTTGATCTGTTTGTAGTGGGACAAATCCGTCATGGCCTCGGCAAAGATCATGTCTGCGCCGCATTCTACGTAATAGGCAGAGCGTTCGATAACGGCGTCCAATCCTTCGCTCGCGAGCGCGTCACAACGGGCCATGAGTACAAAATCGGGGTCCGTTTTGGCGTCAATGGCAGCTTTGATGCGGTCTCCCATTTCTTCTTTGCTCACCAGTTCCTTACCCGGACGATGGCCGCAGCGTTTTTGCGCGACCTGATCCTCCATATGAACGGCGGCGGCGCCGGCCTTTGTCATTTCCCTGATGGTGCGGGCAATGTTAAAAGCCCCGCCCCAGCCCGTATCAATATCAACGAGTAACGGAAGCGATGAGGCACTTGTGATCCGGCGGACATCTTCCAGCACATTATCAAGGCTTGTCATCCCGAGATCCGGCATACCGTAGGAGGCATTGGCCACACCCGCGCCCGATAAATAAAGCGCACGATAGCCGGATTGTTCGGCCAGCATCGCGCAATAGGCGTTAATTGCACCCATCACCTGCAAAGGTTTTTCTTCGGTGATGGCTGTTCTGAATTTTTGTCCGGGTGTTGTCATTATCGTTATTTCCTCTCGTTCGTTATGCCCACTTTAGGAGGTCATCCGGTCTATTACTTGTTTTTTATATGTTTTAGCTCCGCAAACAATTAGGCTACGAAAGCTACATCATTAAGTACTTTTAATAAAGAAAAAGACACCCCTGTAATATGAAAAAATACTTGACCTGAATATTAAAAAAAGCTACAAAAGAAACGCATTATGGATAAAGTTATGGGTAAGGTAAAAAATTATGAATGGTCTATCTCGTAGTTTTAATAAATTCTCTGAATTCTTGAATGAAACTTCAGGGGGAGGATTCCTCTGGATTGCCTTGGGTTTGGCGGGTACTGTCCAAAATATTAACGATCATAGTACCGGGTATGCCATAGCTTATGCTATCCTTACAACCGCTATTGCTGCAGAGACTGGATATAAACTGGCCGTAGAAAGATTGCAAAGATCACCAGATAATAATATCCCGACAC
>JAJFGQ010000027.1 GCA_021776075.1 Alphaproteobacteria bacterium
CGTTCCGGTCTGTTTATAGACGCTCTGGACGTTGATGAAGTGATTGCCCATCTTCTGGTGCTCGAAGGTTTCACAAGAATTGAAGAAATTGTAGAAACCCCCCTGGAAGAACTCAATCGAATCGAAGGCTTTGAAGAAGAAATTTCTGCGGAATTGCAGAACCGGGCCACGACATGGATGAAAGCACGCGAGAAGCAACTGGAAGAAAAACGGACAGAACTGAAGATTCAGGATGACCTTGTTGAACTGGAAGGCCTTTCACCTGATATCATTATTCGTCTGGGTGAAAACGATATTAAAAGCCGGGACGATCTGGCGGATCTGGCCACAGATGAACTCGTAGAAATTCTGGGCGTCGACAGCATAAAGATGGCTGAGGCTGAAGCCTTGATTATGCAGGCTCGTGCTCACTGGTTTGAAGATGAAGATAATGCAAAAAAAGACGCTGAAGCTGAAACAGCAGAGACAGCAAAAGAAGAAACAGAAGACGTAACCGAAGACAAAGTTGAAGCTGTGGGCAATGCCTAGTTTTACGGCAGCAGAAGAATTGGCTTTGTATTACGGTTTCATAAGGTGTAGAAAGACAGTCTATGAGCGAAGCAAAAGACAAAGAAAAGAAAACATTAAGCTTGGGCGAAAAGGGTACACTGAACCTAAAAGGTCCAGTGGGTGCTCCTCCCCCACGCCAAAATGTAACACAAGGCCGTGGCAAAACGGTTGCTGTGGAAGTGCGTCGCAAACGCACACAAACGCCGTCACCTACACCGCAGCAACAAACACCTGATACACCGGAGAGTGATTCCGGTGCGGCGCCGCAAGTTGCCAAGTTACGGACTCTTACAGAAGAAGAACGTAAGGCCCGTATTCAGGCCTTACATCAGGCAGAAGAAGACGCAAAAATAAAAAAAGAGGAAGACGCCGCAAAAACTAAGCCGACAGAAACGGCAAAGCAGGTGAAAAAGGCTCCTTCAGAAGAAGAAAAACAACGCCAGCAGGAATTAGAAGAGCTGCAAAAAATTGAAGCTTCCGAGGCTCTCCTACGCAAAGAACAGGGGGAGACCGCCCCTTCCCCTACAGAACAACCCCACCAAAAAGACAAACGGGATATCTTTGCTGCGGATGAAGAGGAAGAAGAAAGCTATCGCGCCCGCATGAAGCGTAATCAACAACGGCCAACGCGCCGGGCTCCTGATCAGCGTCGTCGTTCGGGAAAACTAACCGTCACACAGGTCCTGAACGAAGATTATGCGCGCGAACGCGGCCCCAGTCTGGCGGCACAGCGCCGTGCCCGTGAAAAGGCCCGCATGAACGCTCAAAACGCAGCAGAACCACAAAAAATGTCCCGGGAAATCATTGTGCCGGAAGTCATTACAGTGCAAGAACTCGCCAATCGTATGGCAGAGCGCAGCGTTGACCTTATTAAAGCCCTCATGAAAATGGATGTCATGGCCATGGTCAACGATACCATTGACCCTGATACGGCGGAGCTTATCGTTCATGAATTTGGTCACACCATAAAACGAGTTACCGAAGGCGATGTAGAAGGCGGGCTGGAAGGCGAAGAAGACAGGCTTGAAGACACAAAACCCCGTCCGCCGGTTGTTACCGTTATGGGCCATGTCGACCACGGCAAGACCTCCCTTCTGGACGCCCTGCGCAAAACCGATGTTGTAGCGGGTGAAGCCGGTGGTATTACACAGCATATCGGCGCCTATCAGGTCACCATGAAAAATGGATCAAAAATTACATTTCTGGATACACCGGGCCATGCTGCATTCACTGAAATGCGTGCCCGTGGCGCCAATGTGACTGACATTGTCGTCCTCGTCGTCGCCGCAAATGACAGCATTATGCCGCAAACGATTGAAGCCATCCATCATGCCAAGGCCGCATCGGTCCCTGTGATCGTCGCCATCAATAAAATTGACCTGCCGGATGCGAACCCGCAAAAAGTGCGGCAGGATTTGCTCTCTCATGAAATTATCCCGGAAGAAATGGGCGGCGACGTTCTCTGTATTGATGTTTCTGCCAAAGAGAAACTTAATCTGGATAAGCTGGAAGAAACCATCCTGCTACAGTCGGAAATGCTCGATCTCAGAGCCAATCCCGACCGCCCCGCCGATGGTACAATCATAGAATCAAAACTGGAACAGGGCCGCGGCAACGTTGCCACCGTCCTGATACAGCGCGGGACTTTAAGAATCGGGGATCTTTTTGTTGCCGGCACAGCATGGGGCCGCATTCGTGCCCTCCTTGATGATCGCGGCGCGAACATAGAAGAAGCAGAGCCGGGCAAACCTGTCGAGGTTCTGGGACTAAATAGCGCACCGCAAGCCGGTGACAAGCTTTTTGTCATTGAAGACGAGGCACGCGCCCGTGATATTACCGAATACCGCCAACGCAAAAGACGGGATAAAGCGTCTGCGCTTGCTGCCGGTACACCTGAAACCTTTGAAGATTTCCTCGCACAGGATCAGGAACGCAAGAAAAAAGCTCTGAATCTGGTCATCAGGGGTGATGTAAACGGCTCTGTTGAAGCCATCATCGGTTCACTCAATAAAATTGTCGAAGAAAATGAAGATGTCAAAATTCAGGTCCTGCACTCCGGTGTGGGCGGCATCACAGAGTCAGACGTTATCCTGGCCAAAGCATCAAATGCCCTGATTGTCGGCTTCAATGTCCGGGCGAATACACAAGCCCGCCTTCTGGCCGAAAAAGAAGGTCAGGACATTCGCTATTACAATGTAATTTACAACCTTATAGACGACGCTAAAGCTGTCCTGACCGGGCTGTTGGCGCCCACAATCCGCGAAGAATACCTAGGGCAGGCTAAAATCCAGCAGGTCTTTAACATTACCAAGGTCGGTAAAATTGCCGGTTGCGTAATCGAAATGGGTATGGTGAAACGCGGTGCCAAAGTACGCCTGCTGCGTGACGATGTTGTCATCCATGAGGGCACGCTCAAAACCCTCAAACGTCATAAAGACGAGGTTAAAGAAGTCAAGGAAGGTACAGAATGCGGCATGGCCTTTGAAAGCTATGATGATATCAAAGACAACGATGTCATCGAATGCTACGAAATGGTTGAAGAAGCCCGCACGCTGGAATAAAACTCATGTCCCAAAAATCATCTGGACCTTCTCAACGCCAATTGCGCGTCGCTGAACAACTGCGACACTCCATTTCCGAGACGCTCCGACGCGGCCATTTCCGCAACGAGGCTCTTCTGGACAGCGGGAACCGTGTTACCGTGACCGAAGTACGCATCAGCCCTGATTTAAAAAACGCTACCGCCTATGTCATGACTCTGGGTGGGCAGAATATTGATGAAACATTGCCTGCCCTCAATGACGCGGCCGCCTATTTTCAAAAGGAAATCAACAGCCATACCAATTTAAAATTCACGCCCAAAGTTCGTTTCAAAAAAGACGAAACCTTTGATGAAGTCACAAAAATTGACAATATTTTGAAAAATTTATAGAGCACCCTCCACATCCATTCGTCACCCCGTCGAAGGCCGGGGGCCATTAACCCTTACTGCGCAAGCTTATAAATGGATTCCGGCCTCCGCCGGAATGACGGTTTAAAAAACACAGATATTATTGACGTCATCACCTAAGACTATATATGAAATTTGACACTATAGGAATAATATCCTATAATATTCCCATGACAAATGATATAGCGGACAACCCGCAAGAGGCCGTTCCCGTGCCTGCCGCACCGGACGGACTCAAAAACCTCACCCTCCTCCAAACGAACAACAGCATACAAAAATGTTTTGCGCATATGGAGGCCACCGCAGCCTTTGATGACATCACGCAAGAGCTGTCCAAAACATTATCCATGGATCACAACGGCGACAACGACCTTGAAGCCCTGCTCGCCGCACAATCCCGCGTTCTGAACTCGGCCTTTCACCGCTCCATCGACGCGGCCCTTCCCCGTAAAAACGCCTATGATGAAAACTGCATGCTCCTCGCCCTCACAGCACAACGGCAATGCCGCAGCACGATCCAGACCTTACGCGCCCTGCAAATGGCATTTATGAGAGAGAAAACAAAAAGTTTAAAAAGTCTGACGAACGAACTATTGGATTCAGAAAAATGAGAATGAAAACAAATGGTTGGCCGGTCAATGGTTGGACTGACGAACGCCGCCGCAAACAATCCGAATCCATCCGCCGTTGGAAACCATGGGCAAAATCGACAGGTCCCCGCACCGGGAAAGGCAAAACAATAGCGAAACAAAATGCCCTGAAACATGGCTTTCGTAGCCAAAATTACCGTGAACTCAGGCAAATGTTGCGATTACAGCGTGACTTCGTTAGAAACGTACGGGCTGAACTGAAACACAAAACACAGACGGGACAAAAAAGAGACATGGCACGGCATAAAAAAGGCAATATCGTCAATGGCTGGATCAATCTGGACAAACCGGCAGGTATGGGCTCCACCACGGCCGTTGCCAAAGTGCGCCGTGCCCTGAACGCGCAAAAAGTCGGACATGCAGGAACACTGGACCCGCTGGCCACAGGGATATTGCCTATTGCTCTGGGTGAGGCGACAAAAACGATTCCCTTTTGTCAGGACGGTTTGAAAACTTATAAATTCAGCGCCATCTGGGGTGAAGCCCGCGCAACGGATGACGCGGAGGGCGATGTTACTGAAACGTCGGACAACCGCCCCGCCGCAGAAGACGTTCAAGCCATTCTGCCGCAATTTATTGGCGATATTGAACAAATCCCCCCGGCCTTTTCGGCGATCAAAATAGATGGCCAGCGCGCCTACGACCTTGCCCGCAATGGTGAAATGCCAGAGATGAAATCACGCCCGGCTTATATTGAAAGCCTGGAACTGCTTGAAACCCATCCCGACAAAGCCACATTCCGCTGTGTCTGCGGCAAAGGAACCTATATGCGCTCCCTCGCCCGTGATATGGCCAAGGCGCTAGGTACGGTTGGTTATATCACCGACCTGCGCCGGGAAGCCGTGGGACCATTCACGCTGGAGAATGCGATTTCTCTTGCAAAACTGGAGGAAATCGACAATAGTTCGCCACTTGATAGCGTATTGCTTCCTGTGGAGACCGTGCTGGACGACATCCCGGCTCTGGCCTTGAATGAAAGGGAAGCCTCGCAGTTGAAGAACGGGCAGAAGCTGTCCTTCATATCCCGGCCGGATGTAGAAAGACTACAAAAGGCAGGATTTGATCTGGACACGGAAGCCACGGCCCTCGCGCTTTACAACGGCAAACCGATTGCCCTCGTAACGGTGCAAGGTGTTGAAATTCAGCCGGTACGCGTTTTGAACTTATAGAGACAGAAAAAAAAGGAGAACCCGATGTCGATTACACCTGAACGCAAGCAAGAAGTCATTGGCGAATACGCTACCAAAAAAGATGACACAGGATCACCCGAGGTGCAGGTTGCTATCCTGACATCACGGATCAACAGCCTGTCAGAACACATGCAAGTCCACAAAAAAGACATTCACAGTCGTCGTGGTTTGCTGGCTATGGTTGCCCGTCGCCGGAAATTGCTGGATTACCTAAAAAGCAAGGACGAAGGCCGTTATCAGGAATTAATCAAGCGCCTGAACATCCGTCGTTAAGTATCTTCCGGGAAGGATTTAAAAACATTTTTCCCGGCGTCCTTGGCGCTGTAACAAGCTTTATCTGCTTCTTTCAGCCAGACTTCTCTTGTCAGTCCGGCATAACAATAAGCAACACCTATACTGGCACCAACATCGACGTACCCGCCATCGTGAAGTCTGATAGGCTCGGAGATAACATTAATCAACAACTCTGCTTTCGTTTCTACGAAGCCTTTGTCATCCGCATTCTCTTTCAGCAATAATGCAAACTCATCCCCGCCGAGACGAATAGCCCATTCGTCTTCACTGGAAGCAAAACTATCCAGTCGGCTGGCAACCTCTATCAGAGCCGTATCACCTGCATCATGGCCATGCGTATCGTTAACCGGTTTGAAATTATCCAGATCAATCAGGAACAATACAGAAGGTATTTCTGCATCTTTATACGCCGACAAGGCTTCTCCAATTTTCTGTTTTAAAAGCCGCCTGTTTCCCAGCCCTGTTAACCCGTCATGATAAGCCAGAAACTCCATACGTTCGCGCTCAACCAGCCCTTTAACCATCTCATTAAACCGGGAAGCAAGAAGGCCCAACTCATCTGTCTGATCAACAAAGACACGCACAGAATAATCGCCCTGCGCTACACGCTCTGACGCCTTTAACAATTTATAGACAGGTCTGGTGACTTTTCCCGAAAGGAAAATGGCTGCCGGAATAGTAAAAATCAAAAGCAAAGCTGTCAAAAACAGGAAATAAGTTCTGTAAAGAGTGTACGCCTCAAAAACTCCGCGCCAGGATTTCTGAAGAACGACGACAAAATTTAAATCCTCGTTGTCTTGCCTGACAATAGCAATCTGACTGATAAAGTCCCTGTATTTTTGATTAGCTGTAACATCGCCAGTATTTATGTCCTCTAGAAAATCATCCAGACTGAACTGGTCAGTCGTACTCGCCACAATATCGACGCCCCCTCTATCCACCATAGAGCCTTCTGTTCTCTCGAATGTTAGAAAAGTAATGTCAGAAAACATGCGTTCCTTAAAATCAAGCGCTACACTTTTATCAAGAGCAAAGCCAATCGCAACATAGGCTATAATCTCGGGAGCTTTAACAGGAATGAGTGAAGCTTGATAAAGAATATTGTTTACTCGAAAAACACCGGTCGCTGACTCATACCCTCTTTCCTTTATTTTTAACGTTAAAGGAGAAAGCGCCCGAACAGACTCCCCATAACTATCCGGCAATAACGTCGACTCGAAAAACGACCTTTCAGGCGCAAACACCGCCATAAAGTCTGCGCCAAGGCGTCTTTTGTAATTTAACAATGCAGACTGGACAGTCTCCGATTCAAAAGTCGCAATCGCAGACTTAAAACCATAATCAACGGCAACAAACTCAGCTTTTTCTGTAAGACTTAAAAAACGCTGATTGATAAAACTCTGAAAGCTCAGAATGGTCTTTTCATTATCCTGTAAAATTAGATTTTGAGCATTCTTTACGCCAACATAGTCAAAAAGAAGAAAAGTCATCGCTTGAGACAACATCACAAGAGCGCACATGACGGCAAAAACGCTTTTTCGAAAAGAAGAAAATTGTAATTTATGCATTCCGTGAAAAAACCTTTTCTGTTTAATACTGCTTTTCAATATAAGTTGGCTTTCTGGGCCATGGATTGAGGTTATTCATAGGAGCTTGTAGCTGGTAAAGATCTCCACCCTCTTCGATATTGACATCCTTTTTTACCTGAAAACCATCTACAATATCCATACCAAAATGCCAGAATTTCATCGTATAAAGCCCCTTTGGAATCTTGCCAAAATCGACCCGGCCATCTTCGCCCGAAAGCATATACAGGGGCGTATCAACGATAACAAGATACGCCTTCATCCAATCATGAATATTGCAGCCGATAGGCACGACCCCTTCTTTGTCCATAAGCACATCGGGACTATCTCCCCTGTAAAGAGGCAATTCAAAGCTCTTTGTCTCCGAAAAAGAATAAAGATGGTGCTGTGATCTGTCCCTATTCGGAAAAGATAATATGCTCCCTTTTTGTACCACTAAAAAACGAGGGGAAAACTCGTAGTTTTTTTGCATAATTTCATATGAAGCAATTTTATCAGGAAGCGTTGTTCTTGTTTTTTCATCTTGGGGAAAAAGCGCTATAACAACATCCTTTGTGGGCTTCCCCAATTTATCGGAAACATATACCTCAAAAGCATGGCCGCGAGCAGCACCACCGATAAAACTCAGTATAAAAACAACAAAAACAGTAAATTTAAAGGAATTTAACAAGTCAACACACCTCCTGACAACAAGACTTCTAATTCTAGAGGAAAACCCTCTAATCTCTAAGGAAATACTTTCTTTGCTTCTCCCCGTTTTCAAATTCGAAAACAAGAGGAACACCGGTTGGGATTTCAGCGGTGTTAATGTCCTCCGGTGTGTTTTCACCGAGGATAATCAGCATGGCACGCAGGGAATTACCATGGGCCGCGACGAGTACGGTCTTGCCCTCATCCTCAACCAACGGCCTGATATGCGCCTCGTAATAGGGCCGTACCCGTTTTTCAACAACATCCTGCAGGCTTTCCCCGCCCGGTGGCTGTATATCATAAGACCGCCGCCAGATATGAACTTGCTCCTCTCCAAACTGCGCTCGCGCTTCATCCTTGTTCTGCCCGACAAGATCGCCGTAATCACGTTCCCGCAAATCATCATGACGAACCATCGCGGCAATCAAACGATCCTGCCCGCTATTCTGCAACGCTATTTCAGCCGTATGAAAAGCGCGCTTCAGTGTACTGGTGAACACATGATCGAAATGGATACCAGCCGCTTTGATCTGCTTTCCCGCTTCCTCGGCCTCCTCCCGGCCTTTATCGCTCAAATCCACATCAGTAAAACCGGTAAAGCGATTCTCCAGATTCCACTGGGATTGCCCGTGCCGCAGCAAAACGAGATAATTCATAACGTAAAGTCCTCTGTCTTTATTTTTTCTGCTTCCAGAATGCACGCCCCGGTAAATTATTTAAAGAAAAGAAATTATAATTTGACATAATAAATAAATCTATATACAATCTCCGGAAATGATTAGAAAATCAAGAGAGACAAAAACGATGCAACCCAATACGGCACAAAACAAAACCTACGGCGATCCGAATGTCGGGCAACTGACTTTCTATCCTGACAAGGATGGTTTGCATGAAAAGGCGTACCTCACCTTTCTATTTGATGAGCGCAGTTCTCCGTCAACGCACTTAAAGGCTTTTGTAAAAAGAACCAAAACCTCTGATAAAACAGACCAACAATATTTGGTAGCATTGGAAAACCCGGATTTATCTGTGTACGATTCAGAAAAAAACACCACGACAGCTACCTTCTTTAATGTAGACGAGGCTCAAAAAACCCTCGGTATTCAGGGGAATCTTCCAACACCAGACCAATATTTAATTGGCCCCCTGAACTACACACAAGCCAACAGTCTTTTGAAAGTCTTTCGTGAGGCCACTGCCATAAGACATTTTCAACATGAACAAAAAGCGGCAGAAATGGTTTTCAAAGAACTCTTACCGATAGAGTCCTCATGGAAAAGCCTAATCACAGGCTTCCAGACAAAAATTAAATCCGGTCTCAACCTCTAAAAATCATCCTATAAACGTATATTTTCTTTGACTTTTCAGAGAAATACTGCCATGACATGGGCGGTAAAATAAGGGTGGTGAAACAGGTCTACGGTTGACAGTTGACGGCAGTTCCCCACACACATCGTCTGAACTGCTGTCTACCGTCCACCGAAAACCGCTTCACCATCCTTTTAGACTTGAATATGCCGCGCATAGAAGCACGGCATGAAACATAAAATAAAAGGATAAAATATAATGTTTAATATCTATAAGAAAGAAGTCGAATTTGCAGGGAGAACCCTCTCTCTGGAAACTGGTAAAATCGCCCGTCAGGCTGACGGCGCTGTGCTGGCAACCATGGGCGGAACATCAGTTCTGTGTACGGTTGTTGGCGCCCGGTCAATGCGCGAAGGGCAGGATTTCTTCCCGCTTTCCGTTTTCTATCAGGAAAAAACATATGCCGCCGGTAAAATACCAGGTGGCTTTTTCAAACGTGAAGGACGCCCTACAGAAAAAGAAACACTGACATCACGCCTGATTGACCGCCCCCTTCGGCCTCTATTCCCGAAAGGTTTCCTGAATGAAGTGCAGGTCATTGCGACTGTCGTCTCACATGACATGGAAACAGACCCTGATATGCTGGCCATGATCGGCTGCTCTGCTGCCATGACAATTTCAGGCATTCCTTTCATGGGTCCCATCGCCGGCACGCGTGTCGGCTATAAGGACGGCGAATACATCCTCTGCCCAACACTGCAACAAATGGAAGATTCAGAACTTGATCTGGTTGTCGCCGGAACACCGGAAGGTGTGTTGATGGTTGAATCAGAAGCACAGGAACTCTCGGAAGACATTATGCTTGGTGCTGTCATGCACGGATGGAGCGGCTTCCAGCCTGTGATCAACATAATCATTGATCTGGCTGAAATGTGCGCCAAAGAACCATGGGATATTCCTGAAACACCGAAACCTGTTCAGAAAATGGCCGACGCCATGAAGAAGAAATTCGGAAAGGATGTCAGTAAAGCCTATGGCAACACTGATAAAATGAAACGTCAGGAGGCCGTTGGCGCCGTACGCAAACAAGCGATCGAAGACTTCACAGACGCAGAAAACGGTCTGGATGCCAGCGTTATTACCGCCAAATTCAAAGGTCTGGAATCAGATGTTGTTCGTGGCGATATCCTAAAAACAGGCAATCGTATTGACGGGCGTGACACGAAGACCGTTCGTCCTATCGTTTCCGAAGTCGGTATCCTTCCGCGCACACACGGCTCTGCTCTTTTTACCCGTGGTGAAACACAGGCTTTGGTCGTTACGACATTGGGAACAGGTCAGGATGAGCAAATCATTGACGCTCTAGATGGCGAATACAGATCCAACTTCATGCTGCATTACAATTTCCCGCCTTATTCGGTTGGCGAATGTGGCCGCATGATGGGTGCCGGACGCCGTGAAATCGGTCATGGTAAACTGGCATGGCGTGCTATTCGTCCCCTGCTCCCGGCAGCAGAGGACTTTCCTTACACGATCCGTACGGTTTCTGAAATCACGGAATCAAACGGCTCTTCATCTATGGCCACAGTCTGCGGTACATCATTGTCCATGATGGATGCGGGTGTTCCTCTGAAACGTCCGGTAGCGGGCATTGCTATGGGGCTTATCAAAGAAGGTACAGACTACGCCGTTCTCTCCGATATCCTTGGTGACGAGGATCATCTCGGTGATATGGACTTCAAAGTCGCCGGTACGGAAGAAGGCATTACCTCTCTGCAAATGGATATCAAAATTACCTCCATCACAGAAGAAATCATGAAAATCGCTCTGGCGCAGGCCAAAGACGGGCGCAATCATATCCTCGGAGAAATGTCCAAAGCCCTAACACAGGCACGCGATGCCTTAAGCGAACACGCACCGCAAATTGTGACATTGACTGTTCCGAAAGACAAAATTCGTGACGTCATTGGTACGGGCGGCAAGGTCATTCGTGAGATCGTTGAAACGACAGGCTGTAAAATTGATATTGATGACGACGGCACGGTTAAAGTCGCCGGAACAGATCAAACAGCCATTGACGAAGCTGTTAAAATCATCAAGGGCCTGACTGAAGAGCCTGAAGTCGGCAAAATCTATGACGGCAAAGTCGTGAAAACTGTTGATTTTGGTGCTTTCGTTAACTTCATGGGCGGCAAAGACGGTCTGGTTCACATTTCTGAACTCGCCGATCACCGTGTTGCCAAGACAACGGATGTTATCAATGAAGGTGACTTGGTCAAAGTTCTTCTCGTCGGTGTTGATGACCGCGGCAAAGTTAAATTGTCCATGAAGCGGGTTGATCAGGAAACTGGTGAAGAAATTTCAAAAGATGCCCAAAAAGAAGCCAACGGATAGATAACGGCCTAAAAATTGAGCTCGTCCCCCTCCTCCTCAAAGGAGGGGGATTAGTATCAAAGCAAGCCCCAGAAGAGGTTTCACGTGCCTATAGAAAACGAAATCAAATATATTCTCTCCAGTAAACTTTCAGAAGACCTCCTGAATACGTGGAAAAAAATTTCCGTGAGGCAAGGCTATCTTAATGATGGCCCTCGTATCAGACAATATGGGGATGAGTATATTTTCACCTATAAACGCTGGCTTAAAGACGAGAACGCTCAGGTTGAAATCGAAACAGACCTCAGTGAAAAAGATTTTCAGCGTCTATGGGCGCTCTGCACAAAATTTGTAACAAAAAATCGCTATATCAAAAAAGATGGCGATATTGAATGGGCCGTTGATTTTCTGAAGGATAAGAACGGAGACACATACTTCACTCTGGCTGAAGCCGAAATGCCCGAAGGCATGGCAGCGCCAAAGAACATACTCGAAGAGATAAAACCGTATATCATTTACCAGCCCCAAAAAGGCGATAAAAAATATACGAACAAAAAACTCTCAAACATTGATTACGCAAAAAAACGCCTGAAAAAAATATGCCCTTAAAACTCCCCAAAATTATTGGCCATCGTGGTGCATGCGGTTATGCGCCGGAGAACACGCTTGAATCCATCCACACAGCGGCCGATATGGGCGTTGAATGGGTAGAGATTGATGTCAAACTGACCAAAGATCAGGTGCCTGTTATTTTCCACGATGACGATCTTGACCGGACAACAAACGGTGCAGGAAAAATGGCTGAAACCAACTACGAAGACCTCAAACAACTCGAAGCCGGAAGCTGGTATGCCAGTAGTTTCGCCGGCATCAAAATCCCAACATTGGAAGAGGCTGTAGAAACAATCATTGATCTGGGACTGGGCCTTACTCTCGACATAAAACCCTGCCCCGGCCGTGAAAAAGAAACGGCAGAAATTGCACTGGATGTCCTTTCCCGCGTCTGGGACGATCATGACAAACTGATGATCACCAGCAACATGCATGTTAGCCTTGAAACAGCCCTGGATATGGCCAGTGACTGGTCTCGCTCCATGCCTCTTAAACATATGAACGATAACTGGAAAGATTTTGCGGAGTATCTTGCTCTCTCCATTATTGCTGTTGACGGGAGCGACTGCACCAGAGAAACTATCGAAGATATCATTGATCTGGACTATGCCGTTCTGGCCTACAAAGTTGATGATTCACAAAGGGCGCGAGAACTCTATAATTGGGGAATCGACGTTATTGCCACTGATGTTCCGGATGTTATAAGAGAAGCCATACTGACCGTGCATTAACTGCTATTTTAGGAAACAGACACTTGATAAAAATTCTGGGACACAGAGCATCTCTTTCAGAAGGCCCCTACGAAAACACAACCCCCGCCATTGAACATGCCCTGAAATATGCGGACGGTATGGAAACGGATATTGTGATCAGCGCCGAAGGCGGTTTATTCCTCGTCCACGATAATATGTTTATGTATAACCGGGCAGAATATCTTCTTTATTCTCACCTGAACAAAGCCTCTCGAAAAGCCGCCGGTGCCAAACGTACGGACCAAATGAGCGATCAGGAAATAAGAAGTCTGCAAACCGTTACAGACGAGCCCATTCCTGCTTTGGAAGACCTCCTGAATATGGTTTCAGGCCGCCCCGATTTTGTCCTTAATCTGGAGCTCAAAAGCGACCTGACGGCCCTGCCGACAATTGAATATCTAAAACCCTATATTGAATCAGGAAAAATCGTGAAGGAGCAGATCATCTTCTCCTCCTTTAATTATCCCGAGCTGCTCAAGGTCAGAGAAACGGACAGCGCCTATAAAATCGGACTGCTTCTTGAACCGTCAGACCGGATTTCTACGCTCATATACCCATGGAGTGACAACAAGGAGTCCATTTACCATGTTTTCTGCCCGAACATTATAACGGACCCTCTCGTCAAAGCGATACAGCCCGATTTTTTCAATCTTGAAAATGATGATGTCACAGCCGAAAACATAGACCTCATTCACGACAGCTACCCCGAAACAAAAATTATGATGTGGTATAGCTACCGCGAACCGCCGCCAAAAGAAAATGACAAGCTGTTTCAAAAGCTTGATGGGTTGGGGGACAGCATTTACGCCGTAATTTCAAACTACCCGCAGGCCATGAAAGAACGCTTCATGACCCAGTCAGAATCACTATCGGCTTAGGCCGGAAATGTTCCACGCACCTTTGTCCAAAGACCGTTCATAACGAACGGCTGCCGGAATATAGGGCAGGAGAACAAAAACAGCAAGGAAAAACAACGCTATGATTGAAAAGCTCTAGGAACCATTAGCATTCCCGTTTCCGGTCAATTCAGCCCAACGTTCATGCGGGGGCATACCGACAAGGTTAAAACCGCAATCAACATAGTGGGTTTCACCGGTGACCGCACCGCCGAGATCGGAAAGCAGGTAAAGACCTGTACCGCCCAATTCATCAAGCTCCACCGAACGGCGTAAAGGCGACATCAGGACGTTATATTTGAACGTTTGCCGCGCACTGCCAATACCTGAACCGGCCAGAGTACGCATCGGTCCGGCGGAAATAGCGTTCACCCGGATACCATCCGGTCCCAGATCCGTTGCCAGATAACGGGTCGAGGCTTCCAGTGCTGCTTTGGCGACACCCATCACATTGTAATTAGGCATGACTTTTTCCGCACCGTAATAGGTCAGCGTAACCGCAGAACCGCCATTTTCCATCAAAGCCGAGGCCCGGCGCATCACGGAGGTAAAGGAATAGCAGGAGATATGCATCGTGTTCAGGAAATTATTAAGCGACGTATCGACATACCGTCCCTTGAGCTCTTCCTTATCGGAATAGGCAATCGCATGAACCAGAAAATCTATGCTGCCCCACTCTTTGCCAAGCGTATCAAAGACATCATCGAGATTGTCTTCATCCGACACATCACAGGGCAACAGAATATTGCTGCCAACACTCTCAGCCAGCGGTCCAACCCGCTTCTTAAAAGCGTCACCCTGATAGGTAAAAGCCAGTTCCGCGCCATGAGCATGCAAAGTCCGGGCGATACCCCAGGCTATGGAATGGTCATTCGCTACACCCATTATAAGGCCGCGCTTGCCCTTCATGATGTTTGAGGACGTTGTTTCCGTCATAATAATTCCGTTATTCCTGATATTGCGACAAAGCCAGCGTACAATTCGTACCGCCAAAGCCAAAACTGTTGGAAAGAACCGTCTGATGATCGACATTATCAATCCGCTCTCTGGCAATCGGCATATTGCCTGCGCCCTCATCCAGCGTTTCAATATTGATGCTCGGCGCCACAAAACGCTCCTTCATCATCAGCAGGCTGTAAATCGCCTCCTGCACGCCCGTTGCGCCCAAAGAATGCCCGGTCATGGCTTTCGTAGCACTAATATGCGGCATAGCCTGCTCCGCACGGTCAAAGACTTCACGAATAGCATTCAATTCCGTAATATCACCAACAGGCGTACTCGTGCCATGTGAGTTAATGTAAGTCACAGGCGCCTTGAGAGTCTTCAGGGCCTGCTTCATACAACGCACGGCACCTTCGCCACTCGGCGCAACCATATCCGCACCATCCGATGTTGCGCCATACCCTGTCACTTCCGCATAAATCTTTGCACCGCGTGCTTTGGCATGCTCCAGTTCTTCGAGAACAACCACACCGCCACCACCGGCAATAACAAACCCGTCACGGTTAGCATCATAAGCGCGGGAGGCTGTTTCCGGCCTGTCATTATATTTGGATGACAAAGCGCCCATCGCATCGAACAGAACGGACAACGTCCAGTCCAGTTCTTCACCGCCACCGGCAAACATAACGTCCTGCTTGCCCCATTGGATCATCTCTGCCGCATTGCCAATACAATGAGCCGATGTCGAACAGGCCGAGGAAATCGAGTAATTCACGCCTTTAATCTTAAAATTGGTCGCAATCGTCGCCGAGTTTGTGCTCGACATGCATTTAGGCACAGCATAGGGCCCCACGCGCTTAGGCGCTTTTTCGCGTGCCGTATCAGCGGCTTCAACAACTGTACGGGTCGAAGGCCCGCCGGAGCCCATTACAATTCCTGTCAACTCATTGCTGATTTGCGTTTCTTCCAGACCGGAATCAGCAATCGCCTGCTCCATCGCCAAATGGTTGTAAGCCGCGCCGTCACCCATAAAACGCTTCAATTTACGATCAATGGCTTCATCCAGATCAATAATCGGCTTACCATGCACATGGGAACGAAACCCCATTTCCGCATATTCAGGCGCAAAGCTAATACCGGACTTCCCCGCCTTCAAGGAAGCTAAAACTTCCTGCACATCATTACCAATACAGGAAACAATGCCCATACCAGTCACAACAACACGACGTAATTGATTGTTTTCACTCATGTATTCACTCACAAAGCTTTTGGATTTTCAAATAAACCGACTTTCAGGTCTTTGGCTTCATAGACAACTTCGCCATCGGCCAGCATTTTGCCATCCGCCACACCCAGAACAAGCCTGCGGTTAATCACACGCTTCAAATCAAGCACATATTGCACCAGCTTCGTTTCCGGCTGAACCTGTCCGGTCAGCTTCAACTCGCCCAGACCCAAAGCCCGACCGGAACCCGGCGCACCGGTCCAGCCCAGATAAAACCCGACAAGCTGCCACAAAGCATCAAGCCCCAGACAGCCGGGCATCACAGGGTCCGATTCAAAATGGCATTCAAACAACCAAAGATCCGGCTTTATATCCAGTTCCGCAACGATCGTACCCTTATCATAGGCACCACCCTCTGCGGACACCTGCGTAATACGATCAAACATCAACATGGGCGGCAACGGCAAACGCGCATTACCCGGCCCAAATATTTCACCATGCCCACAAGCAATCAAGTCCTCATAGGAATAGCTGTCTTTCGGTTCAAAAGTCATAGGTTGCTTTATCGTTGTTTCTGCATTCATCGCCCCTTTTATACGACTTCAAAAGAGGGTTAGCAAGAGACAACCGCGGCTTCTTTACAAACGGTTTTGTAAGTTTCCGTCATTGCCGCCATAGCAAGGGGTTTAGCAATAACCGGCTCTATCTCCGGCACCTCTCCACCAGAAGTTACGGCCAGCATTTTGCCATCCGCCACACCCAGAACAAGCCTGCGGTTAATCACACGCTTCAAATCAAGCACATATTGCAC
>JAJFGQ010000028.1 GCA_021776075.1 Alphaproteobacteria bacterium
GTCTGAAGCCACGCCTTTTTCGTTTTTATTTACGTCCGTCATTTTCGTCTCCTATGTTGTTTAGTTATACCGAGGTAGCAATTTGTGTAATTGCGACTTCACTATATCCAACAATCTCTTTCACACCTTTCATCTGGCATAATTTCGCTAGATCCGCTGTTTCCATTTTTTTGCGTGTTCTTTTCGGGACGCTCATACCCAAAGGGCGGGAGGTTCCGTCTTCGGACACAAAAATCATCGCGCCGTTGTCCGGGTCATAGTCGATCCGGTTGACCGGACTTTCAAAGGCCTTGTCATGAAATACCAGAACACCGGATTCCTCATTGACGCCAATCTCAACAGTCATTTCGGACATCAGAGAATTTTCCTGAATTTTTTTTGGTTTGAAGATGTTAAATGCGACCATGGTTTTTCCGTTCCTGTTTGTTTCTATATTGTACGTTGTTGCTGTGGCGCTGTTTTTTCGTCGTTTACCCAGTCCATAATTTTCTCAGGTATCATAACGGCGGCCAGTAAATTGACGCCAAACCCCATGGTGTCTGTTACGATATTGTTTTTTTCACCGACCATTTTATCCGTCAGGGCATCAACGCCGACATAGGACAGGAAACCGAGGACAAGTCTGCTCGTCCAAGGGTTTTCTTCCATCATGTTCAAAAGGGGATTCAGAAGGCCTTTGACTTTTTGCGTCAAGTAATTTTCCGTATTGCCACCATCGAATGGGATCTTTGATTCTTCTGTAAGTTTTAAATTCGTCATTACACACCCTAATTTCTTGTTGTTCTTATTTATGACCCAATTATACTAAAAAATCGTAAAGGGGCGCAAATTTGGAATAATATTACAATATTATCAGAATGTTAGGGCTGGGTGTCTTAATGCCGGAAATGTCGAATCCCGGTGAAAACCATGGCTAGGCCACGATCATCAGCGGCCGCAATGACGTCTTCATCACGAATGGAGCCGCCGGGTTGGATAACAGCCGTTGCACCGGCCTCTGCGGCCGTTATAAGGCCGTCTGGGAAGGGGAAGAAGGCATCGGAGGCTACAACGGACCCTTTTGTCAGAGGGGCTTCCTCGCCGGCTTTTGTGGCGGCATCAAGCGCTTTTTGCGCGGCAATCCGGGTTGAGTCAACGCGGCTCATCTGTCCGGCGCCGATACCGACGGTGGCGCTGTTTTTCGCATAGACAATGGCATTGGATTTAACATGCTTGGCAATTTTAAAGGCAAAAAGCAGATCACGCAGTTCTTGTTCTGTTGGTTCACGGTCCGTGACGACCTTTAGCATATCTTCCGTAATGTCCCCGTTATCGGCGTCTTGCACCAGCAGGCCGCCTGCTATGGATTTAACCAGGCGACGGTGGGTGGCCGGGTTGGCCATTTCGCCTGTCGTCAACACGCGCAGATTTTTCTTTTCCTTCAGAATTTCCATGGCCGCGACATCAATAGCCGGGGCAATAATAACTTCACTGAATATCTGGATAATTTCTTGCGCTGTTTCAGCGTCAAGCGGTCTGTTCAGGGCAATAATACCGCCGAAGGCACTGGTGGAGTCACAAGCCAGTGCTCGATGATAGGCATCAAGAGGGTTTTCCCCTATGGCCACGCCGCAAGGGTTAGCATGCTTGATGATGGCAATGGCCGGTTCTTCGAACTCAGACACAAGTTCAAAGGCGGCATCCGTATCGTTCAGATTGTTATAGGAGAGCTCTTTTCCCTGTATTTGCGTTGCTGTGGCTACGCCGGGCCGTTGAGAGCCATCGAGATAAAGGGCAGCGCCCTGGTGCGGGTTTTCCCCATAACGCAGTGTTTGTTTCAGGTTTCCGGAAAAGCTTGTACGCCGGGGAAAGGCGTGTTTGTCAATTTGTCCGGTGAACCAACTGGCAATGTTTGAATCATAAGTGGCCGTCAGCGCAACGGCATTGGCGGCCAATCTGCGCCGCAGAGCATATGTTGTCGCGCCGTCATGCTCTTCCATATCTTTCAGGACATGTTCATAGTCTTGAGGGTCTGTAACAACCGTAACAAATTCGTGGTTTTTGGCTGAAGCCCGGATCATGGCCGGGCCGCCGATATCTATGTTCTCAATGCAGGTTTCAAAATCGGCACCATCTGCAACAACATCAGAAAAGGGGTAAAGATTAACGACAACCAGATCAATGCCATCAATGCCGTGTGTCGCCATAGCTTCTTCGTGGTGGTCCTGACCCCGACGGGCCAGAATGCCACCGTGAATTTTGGGATGCAGCGTCTTAACGCGTCCATCCATAATTTCAGGGAAACCCGTATAAGAAGAGACATCGCGAACAGGGATAGAAGCCTCCTTCAACATTTTGGACGTTCCACCCGTTGAAAGAATTTCGATACCGTAAGCATGCAGTTTTTCTGCAAATTCTTTTAGCCCTGTCTTGTTTGTGACAGATAATAATGCCCTTTTTACAGGAAGGGTCCGTGGATCACGGATTGTTTCTGCGGAAGGAATTGCGGCTGTGCCAAGATCAATCATAAAGATTATTTATAGGAGATTGGGGTGTTTGTCTATTGGGCAACAGCCTGTCCCGGTGCGTTATCCTCTGTATTTATATTGCTGTCTTTCAGTATATACAGACCGCGCTTTCCTTCCATAGGTTTAAAGGAATCGGTAAGACCCAGCACTGTTTCCGCACCGCCTAAAAACAGGAATCCGTCCGGCGGAATACGTGTTGCCATTTTCTCCAGCACGGCGGCCTTTGTAGACTCATCAAAATAAATCAGCACGTTGCGGCAGAAAATAACGTCAAAAGTTCCCAAAGATTCCATAGGCTCCAGAAGGTTGAAATATTTGAACTTCACCATATTGCGAATAACATCTTTGAGTTTCCAGTGGTCTTGCTGCTGTTCAAAATATTTCATCAGGAGTTGGATAGGCAGTCCCCGTTGCACTTCAAATTGGGAGTATTCCCCTTTTTCGGCCTGTTCCAGAATTTCATAGGAAATATCGGTCGCCACGATCTCTATATTCCATCCCGATATCAGGGATTCGTTTTCTTTTAGTGCCATGGCCAGAGAATAGGGTTCCTGACCGCTAGAGCTTGCCGCGCACCAGATTCGTAAAGAGCGTTTTGTTCTGCGGCTTTCAAGTAGATGCGGAAGAACTGTTTCTTTGAAAAGTTCAAAAGGCTTTCCATCACGGAAAAATGATGTCTCATTCGTTGTCATCGCTTCCACGACATCTTTGATCAGGTCGGGTTCCGGTACACCGCGCAGGGCAATGCTCAAGGCATCAAGGCCTGGATAGCCCCACTTTTTGGCAATAGGGGTCAAGCGAGAATCAAGCAAATAGGACTTATCCGGGGTGATGGTCAGCCCCGATTTTTCTTTTAGAAGGTCCTTATATAAATCAAAATCACCAATGCGCATTTTTAAAGCTGTCCTGTCATTTTTTTGTTGTGTTTGTTTATCATAGAATTTCTGACCCAGGGGCCAATTTCTGTTAATGGTAAAACTTCCGAGCATAACCCGGCCATAGCAACGGCACCGGGCATACCCCATACAACGCTGGATTCTTCATCCTGTGCAATGAGTCGCCCCCCTTTATCAATCAAAGCCTGACAGCTTTCCTGACCGTCATTGCCCATACCCGTTAGGATAACAGCTAATATTTTCTCTCCGTATATATCAATAGCGCTGCGCATCATGGGATTAACGGATGGTTTGCAGAAATGCTCCGGCTCAGCATCGCTGATATTAAGTCTGATCTGGGCTTGTTCCGCTTTTAATTCCATATGAAACGCCCCGGCCGCAACATAAATATGGCCATTTTCAACGGGCATGTCCTGTTCGGCTTCATGGCAGGGGATGCCACAGTTTTTCTCTATGTGTTCTGCCAGAATTGTAGTGAAGGTTTTTGGCATATGTTGGGTTATAATTGTCGGGACATCAAAGCCTTTGAAGTTTTTCAAAAGTTCAAACAAGGCTTGTGGGCCGCCGGTTGAACTGCCGATAGCAATCAGAGCCGGTTTGCCGCGATAGGCATGACTATCGTTTCGTAGAGAGAACTTTTTGGAATCCAGAGAGGTCGTGGGTAGAGAGATGTCCTTTTGTTTTATAGAGGCAGGCTGTTTCCTCCGCCCTCTTCCAAGCCCTTTGACAAGCCGGAGCAAATCATCCTGAAAGGCGCCCGTGCCGCTTATTTCTCCGGTGCTTGTTGGTTTAACAAGGCATTCTGTGGCACCCAGAGCTAAGGCGCGCATTGATGTTGTTGCGCCTTTCTTGCTCAGGGTTGAGCAAATCAGTATTTTGGCATCTGGCTTTTCTTGCAGGAGAAGGGGAAGGGCTGTCATACCGTCCATAATGGGCATTTCAATATCAAGGACCACGACATCGGGGGCTACTTTTTTTATGTTATTGACCGCCATTTGCCCGTTTGACATGGAGCTGACAATTTCAATGCCGTCATCAGCTTCCAGTGTTCGGGCAATCAACCCCCGGATGACAGCTGAATCATCGACAAGCATAACCCTGATGGGGCCGTCTTGCCCTTGCTGTCCCGTCTCTCTATCCGATGGAGGTGATTGTTCTGTCATGCCCCGGAAGGCTCCTGTTTTTGTTTTATGGTGGATTGTTAGCCGATGAGCCCGATTTGAGAAAACTTTGATTGAATGATTTCACTATCAAACGGTTTCATAATGTACTCATTCGCACCGGCTGTAATAGCGCGTTGTATGTGCGCCATATCATTTTCAGTGGTACAAAATATAACCTTGGGGTGATCTCCGCCGTCCATTTGACGCAGCTTTTCCAAAAACTCAATCCCGCTCATGACCGGCATATTCCAGTCCAGAAGGACGGCATCCGGCATTTTTCCCTGACAGAATTCATAGGCCTGCTGTCCGTCTTCAGCTTCATCACAGTCAAATCCCAAATCCTCGGCAATACGCCGTGCGACCTTACGGACAACACGGCTGTCATCAACGACAAGACATGATTTCATTTGTTTCCCATATTGTTTTTTTGTTGCGTAATTCTCGAATCAATAGTCTATATCCTTTTTGATTGAGGTTCGACCTTAAGTTATAAATGTACGGCGTTTAGTAATTTAGGAACATCCAGTACGATCAGCAGTTCGTTTTCCAGCCGGTACACACCCATGGAAACTTCACGCCAGAGAGGGTCCAATGTGGCGGGGCTAGATTCGTAGTTCTTATTGTCCAGAGGCAGGACGTCTCCTACTTTGTCAATAATCAGGCTGTATAATTCGTTGTTTTCCTCGACCACGACACTCATGGCCTTTAATCCCTCGGCATCCTGTGCATCAAGGCCCAGTCGTTGTCGCACATCAATAGCTGTGACAATACGTCCACGAAGATTAAGAGAGCCGGCAACTTCTGGTGGTGCCAAAGGGATGGTTGTAACACTTTGTTCTCCTAAAACATCCTGAACCTGCAATACCGGTATGCCAAAAAGTTGTCCGGCAATGATAACGCTCAGATATTCCTTCGTTCCCGTATCCTGTAAAGAAGAATCGTTGTCTTGACGCACTGCATTTTCGGCATTCATCGTAATATCCTTCCTTTATTCAGCCAGTGTTTGGGAGAGAGTGTTTAACAATGTATCACGATCAAATTTTGCAATATATTGGTTAAACCCTGCCGCTAATCCACGGTCTTTATCCTGTTGTGTGGCATGAGATGATAGGGCGACAAGCGGTGTGTTTTGCCAGTTTGTATCTGTTTTTATTTTCTCGGCAAATTCAAATCCGCTCATTTCCGGCATTTCAATATCGCTGACGATGACATCAAATTGTACGCCAGTATCGCACATTTTCAGGGCATCAACGGCGCTGGAGGTTGTTGTTACTTCATATCCGGCAACAGTTAGAAGTGGGGTTAGCATATTGCGGAAAAAGGGACTGTCCTCGACCAAAAGAATCCGCCTTTTTTTATGAGAGGCTCCGTTTGCTTCGGTATTGGCAAATGGTTCATCGTCATGGTCTTTAAACCATTCGGCACTGTGTTTTTGTAGGAAGTGGAACACATTGACAACGTCTGTTGCCTTGCCATCAATGATGGCACTGCCCAGTGTTTCTTCATGGCCGGCGATTTGAACGTCAATATGTTCTTCGGTAATGTCTATAATACGGTCAACAATCAATCCCATGGCATTGTTGTCGTCGGAAAAGACAAGAACCGGTTTATGCTTTAAGTCATCCATTTTTATGGTTTCATTAAAGGGTAATAAGGACATGAGTTGGTCACGATACTGAATGACCATCTGACCATTTGCGTGTTCAATATCCGTAATTTGAATTTCTTCCAGTCGGGATATAAGTTCCAGCGGTACGGCCTTGGGGGCCCCATCACCTGCTTCAAAGAGCAGGAGTGACGTTTGTTCGGTAGCACTTGTCATGTGGGATTCTTCGGCCGCGCTTTCCATTGTGTCGGCGGAA
The DNA here is from genome assembly GCA_021776075.1 of Alphaproteobacteria bacterium. Classification (GTDB taxonomy): domain Bacteria; phylum Pseudomonadota; class Alphaproteobacteria; order Micavibrionales; family Micavibrionaceae; genus JAJFGQ01. Next base: position 6,429 of record JAJFGQ010000028.1, read on the forward strand.
TCGATTTCACCGGAAGAATTGGCGATACCTGCCGGGTCAAGAATCATGATAACGCTGCCATCACCCAAAATGGTGTTTCCAGAGAACATTTGGATGTCTTTCAGTATTTTGGCAACCGGCTTGATGACAATTTCTTCCGTATCAAATACACGGTCGACAATAATACCAAACATGTAGACACCGACCTGTGTAACAACAATATATTTATTGCTGAATTGTGCCTCATCTTCTTCGCGGTTTTGTTTTTCCTCTGCGTTTTCAGCTTCCGGTTTATCAGAAGAAAGTTTCAGGATGTCTTCCAGAGACACCAGAGGTAACAGGCGATCCCGAAGCCGGAAGACCGGTGTCCCTTTAATTGTTTCAATGCGGTTATCTTTTCCTGATGCTCCTGTCATGACCAGTTCGCGTACGGCCAGTTGAGGTATAGCAAAACGTTCACGGGCCGATTCAACGATAAGGGCCGATACAATAGCCAGAGTTAGGGGTATTTTAATGGTAAAAGTTGTGCCTTTGCCTTCGGTGGATTTTAGTTCGATGGATCCGCCGATTTTTTCGATGTTGGTACGAACAACATCCATACCGACACCCCGTCCGGATACAGAGGTAACCTGTGCCGCTGTTGAAAAGCCGGCTTTAAAGATGAATTGCTGAATTTGCTGCAGGGACATTTCTTCCAGCTCTGCTGCTGTTGCCATTTTTTGTGAAAGTATTTTTTCTTTTATTCTCTCCGTAGACAGCCCCCGGCCATCATCGGATATTGTAATAATAATATGCCCGCCTTCATGGTAGGAATGCAGGCGGATTTTCCCGATTTCCGGTTTGCCGGCGGTAACGCGTTCTGCCGGTGTTCCAATGCCGTGATCGGCAGAGTTACGAACCATATGCATGAGCGGATCTTTGATAAGCTCCAGAACCTGACGGTCCAGCTCCGTATCCTGCCCCAGCATTTCCAGCTCGATTTTTTTACCCAGATCAAGGTTAATATCACGGATAATGCGCGGTAGTTTTGCCCATGCGTTACCGATCGGTTGCATGCGCGTTTTCATGACGCCTTCCTGAAGGTCGGAGACGACGTGATTCAGGCGCTGTAAAGGTGTGGTGAAGTCGCTTTCGTTCTGCATGCGTAGAATTTGCAGGAGTTGGTTGCGGGTTAAAACCAACTCACTGACCAGCGTCATAAGATTTTCAAGAACATCCACATTAACACGCAGAGACTGATTGGCGATTGAGTTTGCCGCTGCCTGTGGTGCTGTGTTTTCCGGTGTTGCAGCTTCCGCTTCTGTGAGTTCCGGTGTTGAGCTCATTTCGGGATCAGGGAAAGCTATGACGTCTTCTTCCAGCCCATTCGTCGCTGTTTCCGCGCCGTCGGGTTCCGGTGTTTGCTCTGTATCCTGTAGATCGCCGGCAGACATGAAGGCGTTCAGATCGTCCGGTATCATATTATCTGCATCAGATTTTCCGGCACTGGTATAGACAGCAGTTAGTTTTTCCAGAAGTTCAGTGTCGTCCCCCTCCGGCTCTTTACTGTTCGCTTCCAGTTCTGTGACAATAAATTTAATACGGTCTAGGCATTGAAAAATAAGGGTGACATATTCAGGGGTGACTTCCAGAGTCCCGTCCCGGAAGAGTCCCAGAACATCCTCCCCTTTATGAGCGACGGTTTCCAGACGTGGAAGCCCTAGAAATCCGCAGGTGCCTTTAATCGTATGAACAAGACGAAATATCTGGGAGAGCAGGTTTTGATCGTTTGGATTTTTCTCCAGAGTCACAAGATCAGCGTCCAGATCGCCGAGCATTTCATTTGTTTCTGTTAAGAAATCAACGATTAGATCATCCATGCCATCCATTTGCATCTCCCAGTAAAAGATAAAGACTTCGTGCATGGTACACGAAATCTGTCCACTCTTCTTGGTGTTTTATCAGTAGCACCATACAAGGATATTACCCTGAGACTTTAAAGGTTAGGTTAACAGGGGATGTGTGAATACACTTGAATTCAATTAGGTGTAGCCTAACAGAAAAGAAACAGTGTCAGTTGCGGGCTCTGAGGCTTGTATATTGAAGTTATAGTGCCGCGCAAGAATGGCCTGAGCGTAAGGGTGGACAAGGCGCGGATCAAGATTTTCTACAGGAACGTTTAACGCCAGAGCGTCTTCAACTTGTGCACGCAGATTGGCACCCTGTCCGGATGCCGTGATACGGGTCTGGTTTTTTTCTTCTCCTGCCTGCACGGCGATGGAGCCGCCACGGGGCAGGCTTTCCTGCGCCAACATCAGGACGCCCATGAGTAACTTGCAAAACCCTTGTGGCAATTCATCGAAACCAAGAGGGGCATGAGGGTCCCAGTCCTGTGTTATTTTACCGTCTGTCTCAATTAAGGCGGCAAAGATCTTCCAGACATCTTCCGGTTTAATGTTGGAATCGCGGCCTCCGGCGCCGTAGGCCATACGGAAAGCCTGAAGCTTGGCGGAAGCTTGCTGAGCGCTGTGGGCAATGAGCTCTATGGCTTCATCGCCGGCATCAGCACCCATTTCTTGCAGGAACTCCACACCATTATGAACGGCACCGACGGGACTTATTAAGTCGTGGCAAATACGGGAGGCCAGTAGTTCCAGAACGGCAGTGTCCAGCATTGTATTTTCCGTTGTTGTTTTTATATCCGCGTTGGATTCAAGAGGGGAAGGTGACGGCATATCCTATTTTTTTAACCTCTTCACGTACCATTTGTTTCAGTTTTTCAAGGTTCTCCGGGCTATCAGCTTCGACGCGTGTGACCAGTACATTCTGGGTATTGGACGCGCGGAGTAACCACCAGCCTTCAGGAGTAACGACCCTGACACCATCTATGTTATTAACATGGAAATCATCATTTTCCAATGGTTTCAGATTTTGGGCGACGTGGTCGACCAGATCAAATTTCTGGCTTTCAATGACTTCAAAACGAATTTCAGGCGTATTATAAAGCTGTGGAAGGTTTTCTGTCAGGCTCGATGTCGGACCATCAGCATCGCACACTTCATTCATCAGGCGAATGGTGCAATACATACCGTCATCAAAGCCGTAATATTTGTCGCCAAAGAATATATGGCCGCTTAGTTCTCCCGCCAGCGGCGCTTTGATCTCTGCCATTTTTGCTTTAATCAAAGAATGTCCGGTTTTCCACATGACCGGCTGGCCGCCCAGTCGTTTAATCTCGTCATACATGACCTGACTGCATTTGACATCACCAATGATGGGGGCTCCTTTGTGTTCTTCCAGAACTTCACGGGCATAGATCGCAATGAGTGTATCGCAGCGTAGAATATTACCCTGTTCATCCACAGCGCCGATTCGGTCGGCATCGCCGTCAAAGGCGACGCCAAGGTCGCAATTTTGTTCGCGGACAGTACGAATTAAGTCCTCAAGATTTTCATCAACAGTGGGGTCGGGGTGATGATTCGGAAAGTTGCCGTCTATCTCATCAAAGAGCAGGACATGTTCTCCCGGTAGTTTTGCCGTCAGGCGGCGGACGATTTCACCGGCGGCGCCATTGCCGCAATCCCACGCTACTTTGAGCGGTTTGGTGCCGGTAAAATCGCGCAACAGGCGTTCGATATAGGTATCCTGAATATCGCTTTCACGGAGATTACCCTGCCCGCGTTCATAGTCGGCCTCTGCGGCGATGCGGCCCAGCTCCTTTATGGCTTCACCGTAGACAGGACCGTTTTGCAAGGTCATTTTGAAGCCGTTATAATCGGAAGGGTTATGAGACCCGGTGACCATGATTCCCCCGTCAGCCATATGGTCTTTGACGGCAAAATAGAGCATCGGCGTAGGGCCCAGTCCGATATTTTCAACTTCCATACCTGCGGCCAAAAGGCCGTTAATAACGGCTTTGGTAAAGTCCGGAGAGCTATCCCTGCCGTCATAGCCGATACAGACGCGGCTGCCGCCTTTGCGTTTAACGTAGGTTCCAAAAGCACACCCCACGGCAAAAGCATCTTCAATAGATACGTTTTTACCGATTTGCCCGCGAATATCGTATTCACGCAGGATTTCCATGTCGAAATGATGCGGTTCTAATGTTTGTTGTGTTGTCTCAGGCAAGGGCATGGGATTTTCCTGTTTCAGGCGTTGTTTCTGTGAAGCGGCGAATGATTTGACGGACGGCTTCCCCTGTTTCCGGGTCTTGCAGGCCGAAGGCAATATTGGCTTCGATCAAGCCTAGACGGCTGCCGCAGTCATAGCGCGTGCCGTCGAAGCGGTAGCCGTGGAAGGGCTGGTCACCGATCAATTTGGCCATGGCATCGGTGAGTTGGATTTCTCCGCCCGCGCCCTTTTCAAAGCAGGAGAGATGCGTGAATATTTCCGGCTGCAATATATAACGGCCAATGATGGAAAGGGTTGAAGGCGCGTTTGCCGGGTCCGGTTTTTCAACCAAACCTTTAATATCGACGTTTTTCCCTTTTTCTTCTTTGATATCCAGAATGCCGTATTTAGCGGTGTCTTCGCGGGGAACATCCATGACAGCAACTACATTGCCGCCTGTGTCATTGTAAGTTTCGATCATCTGGGACAGGCAGCCTTTGTCCGCGAGAATAACGTCATCAGGAAGGATCACGGCAAAGGGTTCATCGCCGACAAGCTTGCGGGCGCACCAAACGGCATGTCCCAGTCCCAGCGGCTTGGCCTGACGTGTCAGGAACAATTTGCCTTCCTGCATTTCGCTACTCTGTACTTTCTCAATCATGTCCGTTTTGTTGCGTGATTCCAGAAGTCGCATCAGTTCTGGCTGATGATCAAAATGTTCTTCCAGCATTTCTTTTTGACGGCCGGTTACAAAGATAAATTCTGCAATACCGGCATCGCGTGCTTCTTCCCAGGCATGCTGGATCAAAGGTCTGTCATTCAAAGGCAGCATCTCTTTGGGCATAACTTTTGTCGCAGGCAAAAATCGCGTGCCGAGTCCGGCAACGGGGAATACAGCCTTCCGAACGGGTTTGAACGCTTTATTTTCAGTCATTCATACAACAAATGTTGTTAGGGACAGGACTCTAATGGCATAAGAACAGGAAGATTTCAAGATTTATAAGAGCTTTTTCTCTTGCTTTATGGCTGAGAGACGGCTAGGAATGCTGAGTTTCCAACTGTGTCGATTGTGGCACGCATATTGATTAGAAAGATAGGTGAATAAAGTTGGTTAGCGTTAATGTTAGAGATAATAATATTGATCAGGCGCTGAAAGTGCTGAAAAAGAAAATGCAACGTGAAGGTATTTTCCGTGAGATGAAGCTACGGCGTGACTACGAAAAACCGTCAGAAAGACGTAAACGTGAAAAAGCGGAGTCTGTGCGTCGCTGGCGTAAGCTGGAACGTAAGAAACGCGAACGTAGCGGGTTTTAAGGAACCGGTATCGTTTTTAAGTTTAGAAAATCGTCAGTTTATCTGGCGATTTTTTTTGCGGTGCTGCCTTCCCGAATTTCTCTTCAAAGGCCCGGCGGGCGGAAGCGACATCGTCAAAATTTCCAAAATCGGTATAAATCGTGCCTTCAACTTCCAGATCATCTGGTAGTGCGGTCAGGCCGGTGCAGCCGTTAAGGTAAATATCTATCTCCACCTTTAGCCTCTCCGGCAGGATGAAAGGACGTTTAAATCCTCCCGACGTGTAATAAGATAAATTACCCGCCACCGTAAAATCGGGAGGGAGTAAAAACGCAATTCATCGCCCTGCACAGCCTCATCATAGGCACCTTGCCCGATGCAATGGCCCATAAAGGCCGTTTCTTTCTTGAGCGCTGCGGGTGTGAGCATGCGCACGATGCGGTGACCGTCCTCGAAGCTCATGATGGTTTCAATATCGCCGTTGGCTTCCTCGGCTTCAAAATTGGTGTTTTGGCCAAATTTATTGCGCAAGGTTTCGGCCTGTAATTTCATGGCTTTGTCGGCTTCTGCGTAAGCTTGTTCGATTGTTGCGAGCTTCAAAAGCTTGCGCGGACGGCCTTTTTGGTCGGTCTTGTGGGTCCAGTCGGCGTTGTTGAGCATCGCGCCCTTGATCCAGTCGCGGATGTGGGCGATTTTGTCTGGCGGGATGTTGTCAGAAACAAATTCATGAAACACTGTGCCGTTGTTCCATTTACTTACGAGCCATTGCGGGGCTTGGCGCGGAAGCCTTTCCACCCGGCGCAAATTTTCTTCCCGCTGTAATAACGGTTTTTCAAGCGCGGTCATCAGATGCGCCCGCGTGCTTTCATCCAAGGCAAAATGGGAAAGAAAGTCCCGCACAGCTTCTTTGTTAATCACGTTAAATGCCAAAATTTAGAGCCTTTTTCTTTTGTCATTATTTGAATGAATAAGAGCACAGTCCATCTTGTGCTCGTCACCTCCGCGATCCTGTGATAACAGGATAAAAACGGCGGGGGTCCAGTGATGTCAGTAGCATAGCTACTGTCTTTTTCTGGATCCTGTTCGTTTAAGCGCGGCAAAGTCGCCGCGCCAACGGGATGACGAACCATGTGCTTTTATTCCCACGTTAAAAATACCTGCGATAAAATAACGCATTATGGAAATATTTACAAGCTTTTAATACAGGTTTTTTAATGGGACGAGGGGGCGGGCTTTTTGAGAGGTTAGCTATAGCCGGGATTTAGTCCCGTGTCTTTTTTCTTCTTCTGTCCCGGTGCGGGCGCTAGATTTTTTTTTAGCGGCTCGCAAGCCTGTTTGAGCCATGTTTTGACATCGTGTTCATGGGGTTCCAGCCGGGGGGAGAGCGTTTTATAGACGCGTTCATGGTAATCATTCAGCCACGCCAGTTCTTCATCTTTCATCATATCCGGTTTAATCAGGCGCGTGTCTATCGGGGCCATGGTCACGGTTTCAAATGTCATCATGATTTTATTTGTGCCGTGGCGCAGGCCGTCTTCCCTGACCAGAACAAGACTTTCAATACGGATGCCGTACTCGTCTTCTTTATCATAGTAACCCGGTTCGTTGGAAATGAGCATGCCGGGTGCGAAGGGGGTTTGTCCTACCTTTGAAATACCGGCAGCTTCTTCATGGACGGCGAGATAGCAGCCGACGCCATGTCCGGTGCCGTGATCGTAATCCAGTCCGGCATTCCATAGCGGTTGGCGGGCCAGTAGGTCAATTTGCGCGCCGACTGTGCCTTCGGGAAAGCGGGCCATGGCAACGCCAATATGGCCTTGCAGGACACGCGTGAAGTTCTCCTGCATTTCCTCCGTGGGCGTTCCCATAGCGATTGTGCGCGTTATATCGGTCGTGCCGCCGCTGCCGTATTGACCGCCGCTATCCAGCAATAGCAAGCCGGGCGGTGTGATGGTTTTTACGCTTTCCGGTGTGGCGCGGTAATGGATTATAGCGCCGTTTCCGGCCCATCCTGCAATCGTGTCAAAGCTCGTATCGCGCAGGTCGCCGTCTTGTTGGCGGTATTGCAGAAGTTGCTCTTCGACGTCGATTTCGCTCAGTTGGCCCTTTGGCCCCTCTTCATCCAGCCATTTCAGGAAACGGGCCATGGCGACGCCGTCGCGGATATGGGACTCGATAATACCGGCCTGTTCTTCCGGTGTTTTGCAGGCTCGGGGCAGGATACAGGGGTCGGCCATGTTTTCTACGGCAGCACCAGCATCTTCCAGCTTGATTTTAAACCACGAGGCCGTGCGTTTGAAATCAAGCATGACCGGTTTATTGTCCTTGAGGGCGTCGTGTGCGAGATAAGCCAGAGCGTTTTCCAGTTCCCCGGGTTCTCTGCATTGTACATGAGATCCGAGATGTTTGGTAACGTCAGGCGGGACTTTAGCTGAGTCAACAAACCAGTGTACATCGCCCGTTTCGTACAAAATGGCGTAAGACAGGACAACCGGGATGTGCGGTACGTCATTGCCGCGCACATTCAGGAGCCATGCAATAGAATCGGATTTGGTGAGAATTACGGCCTTGCCGTTTTCGTTTTTCAGGGCTTTGGCGATGTCTGTCCGTTTTTCCTGCGCTGACCGGCCTGCGATTGAATCAGGGAAGAGTTCAACCATAGCCATCGGCGGGGCAGGTTGGTTGTCCCAAACGGAATCAAGCGGATTTTCATCGACAGGCGTGAGGGTAATATTTTTAGCTTTCAGCTTTTTTTTCAGAGCAACAAGTTGGGACGGTGTATGCAATTTGGGGTCATAACCGATCGTCATGCCGGATACGCCGTTGTCAGCAAGCCAGTCTTCGGCTGTCATGTCTTCGCTATATGTTTCGTAAAGGCCGGACTCTGTCTGTTGTTCAACCTGAATGTCATAGCGCCCATCAGTGATAACGGCGGCCTTATTATCTAGTATAACGGCCAAACCGGCGGAGCCTGTGAATCCGGTCAGCCATGCCAGCCGTTCTGCACCGGCCGGGACATATTCACCCTGATATTCATCAGTGCGCGGGACCAGAAATCCATCCAGTTTTTTCTGTTTTAGCTCATCGCGCAGAGCTTGAAGGCGTTCAGGGCTGTCTTGTTCCGGTTTTTCTGTCATAATGGAGATGATAAAGAGGTTTTCTTTTTTATGCATCTTTTAATTCCGGTTGTACTATATGAATGAGCTTATCCAGATGGACGATGCTGCCCATATCATTGTTTTTGGCAATGAAAAGGGAGGGTCTGGAAAATCAACATCAGCCATGCATGTGGCTGTGTCCCTGCTTCGTTTGGGCTATCGTGTGGGAACGATTGATCTGGACGCGCGGCAAGGGACCTTGACGCGTTACATGAAAAACAGGTGGGCCTTTATAGAGAGATCTCATCATGAAATTCCCCTGCCTCTTCATATGGATATCGAGCAAAGCAAGGCTTCTGTTGTTGAGGATCAGGAAAAAGAAGAGCGCGATTTTTTAATGCTGGCTTTGGCGGATCTGGGTACAACATGCGATTTCATTGTGATTGATACACCGGGCGCGCATAACCATTTAAGCCGGCTGGCGCATTCTTATGCCGATACGTTGGTGACGCCGTTGAATGACAGTTTTGTTGATCTTGATTTACTGGGCCGGATTGATCCTGAAACGTATGAAGTCACGGCGCCGTCTGTTTATACTCTGATGGTTGAGGAGCAAAATGTTGAAAAAGTTACACGGGGCGGAACGCCTGTTCACTGGATTGTAATGCGTAATCGTTTGTCACATTTGAAAGCGCGGAATAAGCAGAAAATGGCCCTGATTCTTGACAAAATGGCACTGATGTTTGGTTTTCAGATGGTTTCCGGTTTTGGTGACCGTGTTGTGTTTAAGGAGTTATTCCCGAAAGGTCTGACTCTTCTGGATTTGAAAGAAGAAACAGGGCATCGTCTGAGTCTGTCGGAGCTTGCTGCCCGGCAGGAAGTCAGGCAACTTATATGTGCGATTGCGCCTGAAAAAATAAAAGGCCCTGTTCACCCTGTTACAGTGGAAGCTTAGTTTTTATATGCATTATTTACTCCTCCTCATCGGTGTTGTCATTGGCTTGTACGGTCTTTATCGCTTCTTTTTGAATGCGGATGTCAAACAAATCACGGCCTTGTTTATGACGGCGGCTTTGCTGGCTGTCTGTACGGCGATGTTCTTTTTAGCTGTAACGGGCCGGCTTCCGGCAGCGTTGGCCCTGCTACTGGCGCTTTTGCCCATTTTGCTACCCTATTGGAAGGCGCGGAAACTTGGCGGGGTTCAGCAGAATAAAGCGGAGAGCGGCCCTATGACACGGGAAGAAGCGCTGGAGGTGTTGGGACTTGCCGAAGGGGTGTCCACGGAGGAGATCAACAAGGCTTATAAGCAATTGATGAAAAAGGTTCACCCCGATCAGGAGGGTTCCGACTGGATGGCGGTTAAGCTTAATCAGGCCCGGGATATTTTGTTGAAGGGTTAGGGGTAAACTCTGAAATACTTGCGCGATTATTCTCTTTCGTCACCCCGGTGAAGACCGGGGTCCATTTATCCATATCGCGCAGACCTATGAATGGATTCCGGCCTCCGCCGGAATGACGGTTTAAAAAATGTAGATATTATTGGGAATAGCTATAGATAGTGTCGTTACGTTTTATGGGCTTTTAAATTGATGGCGGCGTCCATCAGGGCTTTTGTGTAGTCTTCCTGCGGATTATCAAAAATTTTATCGGTGCGGCCCTGTTCTACAATGCGCCCTTCTTTCATGACGAGAACATGGTGGGACATGGCACGGACAACCCGTAAATCATGGCTGATGAACATATAGCTGAGATTGTGTTTTTCCTGCAATCCCCGCAGAAGGTCAATGATTTGTGCCTGCACGGATAAATCAAGGGCCGAGGTCGGCTCATCCAGTACGACAAAATCCGGTTGGAGGACCATGGCACGAGCAATGGCAACGCGCTGGCGCTGTCCGCCGGAGAATTCATGCGGGTAGCGGTGGCGCGTGTCCGGGTCAAGCTCTACGTCTTTGAGGGCTTGCACGACAAGATCTTGCCTGTCTGCCGGGGTGATGTTTTTACGGTGGACCAATAGCCCCTCGCCGATGATTTGCGCGATGCTCATGCGCGGAGACAGTGATGCAAACGGGTCCTGAAATACGATTTGCATGTCCTCACGCAGGGGTTTCATGTGCTGGCGGTTAAAAGATGAGATGTCCCGTTCTTTGAAAGTGATTTGTCCTGCGCTGTCCAGAAGGCGCAAGAGCGCTAGCCCCAATGTTGTTTTTCCTGAACCGGATTCGCCAACAACGCCGACGGTTTGCCCGGCGCGGCATGTGATGTCCACGCCGTCCACGGCTTTTACCCAGTCTGTTGTTTTGCCGAGAAGGCTTTTCTTGCGGGGAAAGTGGACTTTTATGTTTTGTCCTGCGGCAACGATAGTGGCGTTGTCGTTAATGGCAACGGCTTGTCCCCGCGGTTGTGCGGCCAGAAGCATTTGCGTGTATTCGTGCTGCGGTTTTTTGAAGAGGGTGGCGCAGGCGTTTTGCTCCACAATTCGACCATGTTGCATGACACAGACATCATCCGCCATTTTTTCAACAATGGTTAGGTCGTGGGTAATCAGGAGCAGAGCCATATTCAGGCGGGTTTTGAGGTCTTGCAGCAGTTCCAGAATTTGCGCCTGAATCGTAACGTCCAGCGCCGTTGTCGGTTCATCGGCAATCAGCAAATCCGGGTTATTGGCCAGCGCCATGGCGATCATGATGCGTTGCCTTTGCCCGCCGGAGAGTTCGTGCGGGTAGGCGTTCAGGCGGTCTTTCATCATAGGTAGGCCGACAAGGTCCAGTAATTCCTGTACGCGCACACGGGCTTGTTCTTTTGTCATGCCCTGATGCAGACGCAGGACCTCGCCAATTTGGCGCGCGATGGAATGTAGGGGATTAAGGGAACTCATGGGTTCCTGAAAAATCATGCCAATGCGTTTGCCACGAATTGTACGCATGAAGCTGTCTGGCGCACCGACCAGTTCCTGTTTGTCAAAAACAATAGAAGAACTATCGGGATGGCTGGCCAGAGGATAGGGCAAAAGCTGCATAACCGACAGGGCGGTCACAGATTTACCGGAGCCGGATTCACCGACCAGCGCCATGGTTTGGCCTTTCCGGATATCAAAGGAAATATTTTTCACCGCTTCAAACACGCCGTCAGTCGTGTTGAAATTCACAGACAGGTTTTTGATCTGGAGTAGGGGGTCGCTCATGCCCACTTTTTACCACAGCGGGTGCGGAGATCAAACATATATAGTAGCCGGATAATAGTAGTCAGAAGTATAAATTCGTAAGATGTGTCAAATCCACATCCCGTCACCCCGGTGAAGACCGGGGTCTATTTAAAAACCTGCGCAATTATTGAAATGGATTCCGGCCTCCGCCGGAATGACGTTTTTGTTTTATGATCTCAGGGCGTCCATATCGGCGCTGAAGTTTTCTGTGTCTTTTCTTCTATCATCTTGTTTTGTGTTTTCAGGTTTTCCCGCAATGTTTTCTGTTCTGTATCCCAGATACGGGTTAACAGGGTGGCATTTTTTTCAAGACCTGACAGTATTTCTGTATCAAAGGTACGGGAGGCCAGATTTTTACGTAGATTGACCTGAAGGGTTTCGGCTGCTTTTTGGGTTATGCCTTTTTTGCCGGCGGCATTGAAGAATCCTGTCAGAGATTGATCCAGGTGTCTTTTTTTGAAGAAAGACCCTGTTTCTGCGTCCCGGTAAGCCTGTCGCAACTGAAGCGCCGCCATATTGAATTCGATATCATTGGCATAAGTGTGTAGTTCGTCTTTATAAGCGCTATCCGGTAGTGTCTCTACGTTTTTTCTGAAGGCAGATAATGCTTTTTTGGGCGCTTTACGCAATGATTTGATGTTATGGGCTGTGTAAAAACCGGGAATAACAGCGGCACCCAATAGAAAGCTCGGTATTAAGGGGGCTGTCAGAAGGATTCCGATACCGGTGCTCGCTATGGCGCAGAGGCCGGCCAATGGCGTGCAGGCCTCGCCCAACTCATCCCAGTCGAATTTTGAGGTGTCAAAACGCTCAAAATTTTTGTTCGCAGCATTATGGAGGGAGGCAAATAATTGCGGCACACCGTCTGCAGCTTTGTTAAATTTTTCTATATGTTTATCCAGCTGTTTTTCCGGGCTGTCGGCGCGTTGCATGGAAAACTGGTAGTTGCTCATGGATTCTATGGCGCCTGAAGTGGTTCCCTGATCAAAAAAACCGGATGGTATGATGCTGTTTTTTCGGGCTTCCAAAGCAAGAGCCAGAACATTTTCAGCCGAATTTTTTGCAATCTCATCGGCGTTCTCGGGGAAATCCCCGTCTGTTAATATACGTCCGCTGGCTGCCGGGTGTGGCATGCTTTTAATGTCACAAGGCAGGCCTTCACGGGCGGCAAAGGCAATGTAATGGCGGTCTTCCATGTCTTCGGGTTTCTCGCCTGTGGGACGGACGCCGAGTACCGGTTCTGTTGTCTCAATATAGGCGCAAAGATGCAGGGCATCGAAAAGGCAAAGGCCTTTCAGGTGTGTTTTTCTTTTTGTAAAGATTTCAGCGGGACTGTCCGAGTTGGAAACTTTTTCACATTTTTTAATGTCCCAGAGATTGGTTTCAGAGCTGATAACAGCTTCCAGCCAGCGTGTTCCCAGTGTTCCTTTTCCCGGCGGTTTAAACGCGCGCGTCTGAAAGGATGTGCCAAAACGGGTGGGAATGCTGCGTACAAGTTCCTGCAAGCCTGATGGGGCCTGCGTTGTATACAGGTCTTGTAGGTTATTCCAGTTACGTTTCGTGTTTTTCCGGGCCATATTTGTCAGTCCATTCATATATGCGTATCAGAAGACTGTTTTTCATAGCAATTTAATTTCCAGAAGTCAAGAAATTTTCCAGAATCGTTTTGCATGGAGTGGCAAGAGGGATGGCAAAGGCGGTTATTTCTCCAGCGGCATATAGTGTTCAGCCAATTTGCTAAACCAGCTTGCGCCGATAGGCAGAATTTCGTCATTGAAATCGTAATGAGGGCTGTGTAGGCCTTGGCTGTGATGGCAGTCACCGTCATCTGTTCCCTGTCCGACAAAGATAAAAGCCCCCGGTTTTTCCATCAGGAAAGCGCCGAAATCTTCGCCTCCCATGACAGGAGGGCAATCTGTATCGACATTTTCTACGCCTACGACCTGGGAAGCTGCCGCCACTGCAATTTCAACGCCGTCTGCTGTGTTGATTGTAGGGTCGGTCGTGTATTGATAGTCGACATGGGCCTGTGCTCCGAATCCCGAAGCGATGCTGCTGCATATCTCCGTAATGCGTTTTTTCGCTATTTCCCGTGTTTCATTTTTAAAGGTGCGAACCGTCCCTGTCATGATTGCCGTATCGGGAAGGACGTTAAAGGCCCCCGTGCCTGTGTTCAGATTGGTAATGCTTAAGACCATTGTGTCAATCGGGTCAACATTGCGGCTGACAATCGTTTGCAGGGCGGTCACAATCTGTGCGGCAATGACGATAGGGTCAATGGTGTCGTGCGGCCATGCGGCATGACCGCCTTTTCCTTCGATTTTAATTTCAAATTCATCAACGGAAGCCATTATCGCTCCTATGCGCATAGCTATTTTTCCAGCAGAAACCTCAGGGTAGTTATGGAGTCCAAATATATAGTCGCATGGGAAGTCCCTGAACAATCCTTCGGTGATCATTTTGTGGGCACCATTGCCGCCTTCTTCGGCAGGCTGGAAAACCAGATGGATTGTGCCGTCAAAATTGCGTGTTTCATTGAGATGTTTGGCGGCACCCAGCAAAGTTGCCGTATGTCCGTCATGGCCGCAGGCATGCATTTTGCCGTCATTGACAGACGCATAGGGCAGGCCTGTTTTTTCCTGCATATTCAGGGCGTCCATATCGGCACGGAAGGCGAGGGCTTTGCCGCTGTCTGTTTTCTGGCCTTTGATGGTGGCGACAATGCCGGTTTCGGCAATGCGGTCCTTGAAGGGGATTCCCCATTCTGTCAGTTTTTTGGCAATCAGTCCGGCTGCAAATTCTTCTTCGTAGCAGGTTTGCGGATTCCTGTGCAGATCATGCCGCCACTGCGCCATTTCGTCTTTTAATTCTGCAATACTATTGATAACGGGCATCTTTTTTCTCCTCTTGAAAAGAGGCAGTGTATATCAAGTCGGGGCTGGCGTGTCCATTTTCTTCAGGACAGACCGGTTTGTTACGCCTCTTGCGACGGATTCCAGTCGTTTACGGGTTAGTCCGATTTGATCCAGCGCTTTAAAGTCGACCTCTATTTTATGGCCTGTTTTTTTGTTCAGCAGGCCGCCTTGTTCCATAAACTCCAAAAGGATACGGGCCTGTGTGGCCATAACGGTAGCACTGCTGGCATGGAACCAGATGGTCGGGCGGTCTTTGTCTTTGTCGGCAATGATTTTGTTACAAAGCTTGTGAAGGTCAGTTGCCAGAGTCTCATTCCTGATTTGCTCCCATTGGAGATAATGGCTGTAGGTGCGTATGGAGGGGCCATTTCCGCCAAGAATTTCTGTTGCGATCAGGTTTTTAGGCGGACGTTCCCACCATTCTTTTAAAGCCAGCGCTGCGACAATAAGTTGACCGCTGGCATAGCCGCCCATGCGGGTCAGGGTTGACCCTATTTCTGTGTAATCGGATAAATCCTGCGGGGTCTTGTTTTTTTTATCCTTATAGATGGGATATGCCATGGTTAGTGTGTGAACACGGCCTTTGTCATCAGACAGGAAGGCGCAGCCCTTATTGTCGATGGTGTGGTCCATGACTTTTTTATTGCGTTTGACTACGAAATGATAGGGATCGATTTTATCTTTCACGACCGGATCAAACAGGCGCATGATCCGCTTATGGTCGCTCGCTTCCGAGAAGGCAAGCGTCAGACTGTCCGGCAGCTCATAGCCTCGTGGCTTGCGAAAGCAAGAAAATAAGGATGTTAGTGTGGTCATTTTGTCTTCATTCCCTGTTCACGCCTTTTGTAAGGCTGTGCTTATAGAGCGAATATCATCTAATATGCAAGAAAAGTAAAGATTGCCAAGAGGATTAAATTTTCGTAACGCTATTGGTATGGGGAGTCTTTACAGTTTTTACGAGGTCAATGCGTTTACGCACAAAGGAACGTCAGCCGTTGGTAATCCGGCGGCGATCTGTGTTGTGCGGGCGTTTCCCGATGAGCAGATGATGGCGCGTGCGGCAAAGCTTTTACAAAAGCCGATGATCTCTTTTGTGCGTTATACGGATGATCCGCATGTGTTTGATATCCGGCATTTTTCGCCTGATGGAAAAGAAAACCATGTGTGCGGGCATGCGACGCTAGCGGCGGCAGAATTGTTGGCTTCCATGACACCGGCGTTGAGGCAGGGCAGAGAACTGACTTTTCGTCTTAATCCGCAATATGCCATTAATGCTGATAATGCTTTCAAGGTCCGGATAAAGGGTAGCGACATCTTTTTGACGTTACCTGCTGTAACGGAACTGGAACGGGTGGATGATCCCGATTTTTACCGGCTTTTGGCGGAGGCTCTGCGTATTGATGCGCGGGATATTGTGAAGCCGTCTTATTACGCGCCGCGCATTATTAACTATGTTGTGGAATTACGGGATCAAAAAACGCTTCTGGGTCTGAAACCTGATTTTCAGAAACTTAAGGCACTGGCTCTTTCAAAAGATTTTTCGCATGAGGGCATCATGGCAACGGCAAAGTCAGAGATTAGCGGCTATGATATTCTAACACGTGTCTTCATGCCGGTTATTGATGTGGATGAAGATATCGCCTGCGGTTCGGCGAATTGCTCTGTCGTGCCGTACTGGGCTGTGAAGCGTAAAGGGGCCTTCCCGGAAGATAAAACAACATTCAAAGCGCTGTTTCCTTATCCGCCACGCATGAAAGAAAACAAGGTTGGTGGTGTGCAGGAATTGCAAATGGACCACCGCAATCAAGAGATTATCCTGAAAGGGCAGGGCACTTGTTACCGGATCATCCGTTTGGACTTGTCACCTGATTTGATGCGGCGCTTTGCGCCCTAAAGATCAAGAGGGCCGAAAAAGGCTTCTGTTTTGCCGACAAGGTGCGCCCAGTAATGGTCGCCATAGCTGAAATGCCACCATTCTGCCGGGTAGTTTATCAGGCCAACACCTTCCAGAGCCTCCAGCAGAATAGTTCTGTTTTTCTGCGCTTCCGGAGACAGGCCATCAACATGCGTTCTGGTGAGTGGGGTGAACTCCTGACATGACGTACCCATCTCGTATTCCTTGCCCTTCGTATCACATAAGGAAACGTCAATAGCACAACAGGCCTGATGACCGCTGCCAATGCCGTTATAAGGGTCGGCCACATACGTTTCCAGTATATCCCGAATTTCTTTTTCAGTGGCTTGAGGATATTCTTCTTCAGCTTTCTTCGCCACTATCTTCCAGAGTTCAATCTGTCGGGACAGAGGACGGTAAGCTTCATAGATCATAAAGGTGTAATTTTCCGGCAGGTTCTTTTGTGCTTGTTTCATCATGTCATAGATGGATTGACGAATACGGAAGTCACTCGTGAATTTATCATTCAGGAAAAACCCGTCATCCGGTGATATAAGTGTAATTTCAGGGTTTGAATCGTTTCCCACCAGCTTGACGCTGTCAAAATCCATTATTTCAGTTTGAATCGGTGTGCTGACTGTCATGGTTTAGGCTCCTGTCCTTTATTGTCTGGTCCTTTATTATCTTCGGGGATATTCCCAACCTGAGAGAGCAGGATCGGACGTTTATCCTGTGCCCGTTTTTCGTAGAAGGTCGCTTTTTGCAGGATAAAGAGCTCACGCGGTTCCGGCCCGTTTACGGTATCCATCGTGATAGAGGCGATCTTCGTATAGCCTTCTTTTTCAATCAAATGCTGGGAGGGTTTATTATCCGGTCGGGTCGTGACCGTTATGGTTTTCAGGTCGTATGTTTCAAAGGCATAGTGCGTGAGGTTTAAAATGGCTTCCAGCCCATATCCTTTATTCTGGCATGCCGGATCGACGAAGAAATTCACTTCATAGTCTGCCCCGTCAACGTAATGGACACGTTCCAGACAGGTATGGCCGATAACTTCTCCGGTATCTTTCATGGTGATAGCCAGCATGTGGTTTTGACGCCGGCCTTCTTTTGGGTCAGGCTTTTGTGTGCGTTTGGCCTCTTTTATAAACTCTTCCGCTTTTTCCCTTGTGCCATCAAGGCAATAATAATCGAAGCCCTCGCACTGGGAAATTTCATGAATGCGCGTGATATCTTCCGGCTTATGTTCCCGCAGAATAAGGCGCGGTGTTTCCATTGTGATGAGATGTGCGTTGAGCGCTTCTTTCGGATCGGCGCTTTTGAAAAATTTGTTATATAAGTCCTTTATGAGTCCCATGGTCTTTATCTCCCTTATTTTTTTGATTTTTATGAATATAGGAAAATTAGAGGCGGGAGTAAATACGGTCTTTGCATTTACAGGTTAATTTTCCGGGGATCAAAAGCATCGCGCACGGCTTCGCCGATGAATGTGAGCAGGGAAAGCATGAGAGCCAGACTTATGAAGGCCGTAAATCCCAGCCACGGGGCCTGTAAATTATTTTTGCCTTGTGAGAGCATTTCCCCCAGCGATGCTGAACCAGGCGGCAGACCCAACCCCAAAAAATCGAGGCTGGTCAGGGCGGTGATGGAACCGGTCAGGATAAAGGGCATCAGGGTCAGGGTGGCAACCATGGCATTGGGAAGAACATGGCGGCGCATGATGGTTAGGTTGGAGACGCCCAGCGCATTGGCGGCACGTATATAGTCGAAATTTCGGGTGCGCAGGAATTCCGCGCGCACCACATCGACCAGTGACACCCATGAAAACAGAAGCAGGATCAGCAGCAATGTCCAGAATCCGGGAACAAACATGGCGGAGAAGATAATCAGGATATAAAGGCTGGGCAAAGAAGACCATATTTCGATCAGCCGTTGCATGATGAGGTCCAGCCAGCCGCCGTAATAGCCCTGAAAGGCCCCCGCGGTAACGCCGATAATGGAACTAACGAGGGTGAGTGTCAGGCCGAACAGGACGGATATGCGAAAGCCGTAAATAACGCGCGCGGCAACATCGCGGCCCTGATCGTCCGTACCGAGTAAATTGTCCCGCGTCGGTGGTGAAGGGGCCGGTTGGGGCAGGTTGTAATTGATCGTGTCGTAGGAATAGCGAATGACCGGCCAGATAATCCGGCCTTTATCTTCAATCAGTTCCTGAACATAGGGGTCGCGGTAGTCGGCTTCGGTTTTAAAGTCCCCGCCGAAAATTGTTTCCGGATAGTTTTTGAAAACAGGAAAATAGACAGCGTTGTCATACTGGACGATGAGAGGTTTGTCATTGGCAATGAAGGGTGCCACTATGCAGATCGCAAAGAGGGCCAGAAAAATCCAGAGCGACCAGAATCCGCGTTTATTGGCTCTGAACTGGAAAAGGCGGCGGCGTGTGATCGGCGATATAGTCATGCCGCTAGTTTAATCAATGGATGCTTTTGCTGGCAAGCCCTGCTTTGATAGAAAGATCAAGTCTTTGGTGAATATCTTCCATGCGATTTCTAATGATTTGCAGTTCTGTGGCGGCGCTTTTTAGCTCGTCATTGGCTTGTTTTAGACGTTTATTCTTGTAACGAAGTGTCTCAGCAACAAGAGTCATCGCTTTTTCCTGTTCTTCTGCTGTCGGGTGATCTGAGTTTTTGACCTGATCCAGAAAATCAGTGATTTTTATCGGTAGTGCCGCCATTGTCGTCTCCCATATTTGGCTCGTTTGTTATGGGAACTAAAATAATACTATTTTACAGAAAAATGCAAGTTTATTTTACGAAAAAATTGACCGTGGTATTTTTATATGTTAAATGTGTTCCAAATTTAAGGAGGGGTGCTTTATGGGATTTCATGTTTGTTCCAGACCCACGACTGGTTTTATCCATGGCCGTAGGGATCCGTTTTTTAGTCATTATAGCAGCGGCGATAACGATATGACGTTTTCATCAGGAAATAGCTGGTGCTTTCCTGATGCTCTGATTTACTACATTGTCGATTGCGGTTATCAGCCGCCGGAGGCATTTATCCGTGATGTCATGGAAAGTGTCCTGACCGGCGAGAGCAGAGTGCAGACCAGAGGAATTAAAACTAAAGGATTGAAGGGTGGCGCTATCGGTTATCTGGATCAGGATGCTGTCGACCGGGCTGCGCAGACGGCATGGGATGGCAATGTCGCAGGCTTTGGCGATTTTACGCGCAAGTTTTTAACGTGTTGTCCCGGGCTAGATCAGTGCCGTCGTACAGGGTTTCCTCTGGAAGATGTTATTGCCTTTGTAGCAGAGCAGAAAAAATCTGGCGGCGCACCGCCGCAGATTGCTCTGTCGCCTCGTCCTTAAACTTTCCGTGCTTCAAAATCGATGCGGGGATCAACCATGACATACACGATATCGCGGATCAGGGTCATGACGAGTCCGATCAGGGCAAAGACGTAAAGTGTTCCGAGGACAACGGGGTAATCACGGTTGATGATGGATTCATATCCCAATAAGCCCAGCCCATCGAGGCTGAAGATCACTTCGATCAGCAGGGAACCGGTAAAGAAAATAGCCAGAAAGGCGCTGGGAAAACCGGCAATCACAATGAGCATGGCATTGCGGAAGATATGGCCATAGAGGACACGTTTTTCAGTCAGGCCCTTGGCACGGGCGGTTAGAACGTATTGCTTGTTAATTTCATCCAGAAATGAGTTTTTAGTCAGCATGGTCAGCCCGGCAAAGCCGCTAATGACCATCGCCATAATCGGCAGGGTCATATGCCACATATAATCGAGAAACACCCGCCACCAGCTCATATCCTGCCAGTTATCGGAGATAATCCCGCGCAAGGGGAAAAGATCAAAATAGCGTCCCCCCGCGAACAGGATGATTAAGAGGATGGCGAACATGAAGGAGGGGATGGCATAGCCGATAAAAACGGCGGCACTGCTCCAGACATCAAAGGCCTGTCCATCCCTTACCGCTTTTTTAATACCAAGGGGAATGGAGATAAAATAGATGATAATGGTGGACCAGAGGCCCAGTGATATGGAGACCGGCATTTTTTCCAGCACCAGATCGACAACGCTAATGTCGCGGTAATAGCTTTCCCCCAGATCGAAGCGCAAATAATTGCTGACCATTTGTCCGAACCGGACGTAAGCCGGTTTATCGAATCCGTATAAAGCTTCCAGTTCGGCGATAAATTCAGGATCAAGGCCCTGTGCGCCGCGATATTTGCTGCTTTGGCCCGTGGCCTGCGGCATGGCGCCGGCGGTCATATCCGTATTGGCCGCGCCGGAAATTCGCGCCGTGGCATCAACACCGTGACCTTGTAACTGTGCGATCATGCGCTCTACCGGGCCGCCGGGAACGAACTGGATGATCGCAAATGACACCAGCATTACGCCCAGCACCGTCGGGATCATAAAGAGCAGTCGTTTGAGAATGTAGTTGGCCATGGATCGTTTTTAGCACCAAGGCATAAAGACACCAAGCTGTTCCTCCGGTTTTTCTTGACAGCCCCACATATTTTCATTTAACATAAACATATAAACGAAAGGAAAGAAAGAAATGAAGAAGAACTTTAATGCACATTCTAAAGGTATGGCTCAAGGTATGCCTAAGGGTATGGGTAAAGGTGCCCCCGGTAGAGCCGCTAGTCCGGCCATGGGTAAAAAGCCCGGTGGATATCGTATCTAGAAGGTCCTGGTTTAGACGGGCTTTATGATGAAAGCCTGAAACCGTTATTTCCGCCTTGTGCGCGCTTGAAAACCGCACAAGGTTTTTGTTTGTCTGAAAGTTAATTCCAAAATTAACAAAACTCCTTCTCCAGCGTCATTCCCTGGATTTGTGAAGCAAACTCTAGGGGGAATCTATTTGTCCGACATGGATCGCCCTAGAATACGCATCACGTATTCAGGCGATGACGATAGTCATAAGCTGTTTTACGGTCTAACATTCCAGTCTTTCACAATCCATTGGTTGTTCGTGTGCTCCAGAATGCAAAAGGCGCCCGTTGCAATCTTGATGTTGTGATTGGTCAGGAAGCCGTCGAAATCACCGGTTAAATGTGGTGCAAAGCGGGCGATACCGTTTGAGGTGACAGCCAAAACAACCTCCCCGTCATCGTGGATGCATATCTGGTTGGCAAAACCCTGCCAGTGATGGATGATTTCATCCGGATCGACTTGCCAGCCTTCGGGGACAAGGGCTTTTTCATCCCAGTCTTTTAAAGCTTCCTCACCCAGACGGGCGATGACGTCTTCTTCTGTTTTGTTTTCATCCGGGCCGTAATCAATTTCGTTGAATATATCGAGAGCATAGACGGGTTGCGGATAACCTGCAGCCCGTACCGCAATTTCCCCGGTTTCGATGGTGCGTTTGAGACAGGATGAATAAGCAATCTCGGGTATCAGTCCTCTTTCTTTTAAATGCGCACCAAGGGCGCGGGCTTGGTCCCGTCCCTGATCGGTCAGAGGTATATCTGTGCGTCCTCCGACACGGCGCGGCGTTTCATCGGCTTCGAATGTATTACCATGGCGGGCGATAATGAGTGTTGTCATGGTGTTTTTCCGCTGTTTTTACGGTTCTTTTTCAGAAGGTGAAGCTTCTGGATCATGGCGATATCTTCGATGTTTTTCAGTATAGCTGTGTAGGTTTGTTGGACATTTGCCGGGTGCGGATATTGCAGCCCTTCTTCCAGAATATCATAAGCCATGGCCGGATTGCCGTTTGAAACATAGATATTTGCCAGTTCTTCTCGGGCACGAAAATGGCGGCTGTTTTTTGCAATAGCGCGTTGCCAGTATGTTGCGGCCTGTGCTTTATCACCTGTCACGGCGTAGAGTTTGGCGCGTTTATGGTCGATTTCCGCCCATGCCGGGTTCATGCTTTCCGCCCCGTCCAGAAGGGCAAGCGTTTGCTGGAACAGATCATCCTGCTCTTCCTGATTTAAAAGCCCGCCCGGCGCTGTGAGTATATCTATATACAAGCCGGCCAGATGTACTTCCGGGTCAATAAAGCTGCCCGGCGCCCATTTGTCAGCCTTTTGAATATTGGTCATGAAGGATTCTATGCCGGCCTGTCCGATATTGTTTTTGGCTTCCATCAGGTAGTAACGGCCCACAGAACTGCTAATGGTCATGAGGGCAATGAGTCCGATAATACTCACGGTCACAACGGCCATGAAGGGTTTTTGCCAGTTTTCAAGGGAGGCCGTGAGGAATGAGGTTGTTTGATCTTTCAGGGCTTTTGCCGTCAGAGCGTACCATGCTGCCAGCCAAACACCGCAGACGATCAGTATGGGCATCACATAGAGGTGAAACGTCACATGAGTGTGTAGCAGCAGTGCCAGCAAGCCACAGAACAGCCCCATAATGGCTGGCCGCAGGGGCGAATCAGGTTCTGTGGCGCGCAGGGACCGGAAGGTGCGCAGCAGGACGGCTATCAGGAGTGCGTAGAAGAGCAGCGGCGCGGCTATACCCATTTCTGCCCAGAATTGCAGAGGGTCCATATGCACCCAATATCCGGCAGAATTATCAATAAGCGGCGGGCGGTAGGCGGGGTAATAGAGATAAAACGTGCCAAAGCCCGTGCCCAGCCATGGATGATCCTGTACCATCGCTCCTGTGGCTTTCCAGAGGGCGATCCGGCTTGTTATTGTGGTGTCTTCCAGCGGTGTGCTGAGTTCAGCCATGCGATCGCTCAAAGGGGCCGTTGTTGTGGTCTGCATGAAGGAAAAAAGACTGCCCGTTAAAACCAGAAGCAGGACAAAGCTTTTCCAATTTTGTTTGATCGTTGTTTGCAGGGACATGAACAAGAGGGGCGCGGCAATAAGGAAGCTGATTAAGCCCCCCCGGCTTTGTGTGGCGAGTAATCCTGTGAACAGGATCAAGGTAAGCGCCAGCGCGGCGTAATGCAGGCTCTTTTTTTTGCCGGGGAATAAAAACCACGCCATGGCGGGTAATAGCCCGAGATTGAGAAGCCCGGCGAGGTTGTTCGGGTTGGGCAAAGGGTGGTGGGCGCGGCTGCCGAATTCTTGCAGGAAGACCGTGCTTTGCAGGATGGCCCATCCGCTGAGAATACCAAGCGCCAGCATAAGGGCTGTGGTGCCCGTCTTGAGCCATGTTTCACGGTTACGGCCCATCAGCAGGGTAAAGAAAACCAGCGGCAGGGAAATGAAAACCAGATAGGTTATCAGGCTGGAAAACGGGACGCTGCTCCAGGACAGGCTGAATGTCACATAAAGCCAGAATAAAAACATAAGAAGCGCGGTGGCGCTCGCGGGGATTTGTGCCCCCGTCCAGAAAGAGGGCAGGATAATCAGGCAGGCCGGAACCAGAAGGAGCAAAGTCGCCGGTGCATATATAATATCCTGATAGCCCTCGAAAAAGAGGCTCAAGCCAAAGGCGCCGAGTAAGGATAATGTGCCGATGATGATAGATGGTTTTTTCATGAAGTCATCATACAAGGATAAAGCAATGTTTCAAACACGATGTCATTCCGGCGGAGGCCGGAATCCATTTATCGGTCAACGTAATGTGGGTAAATAGACCCCGTCCTGCGACGGGGTGACGGTTTTTAATTTATTCTATGAAATTGGCTGTCCCCCTTTAGGGTGACTCGACGCATTGTGCCAGTATTTTCTCTGCTCGTTCAACATCTTCCGGTGAATCGATACCGGCTTGTAACATGCCAGAAGGGGCAATAACTTTGACGGTGAAGATAGAAATACCATTTTCCAGCAGTCGTAATTGTTCTAATCCCTCAAGAATCTCATAGTGGCTTTGTGGTAGCGTTACATATTTTTCAAGGATGTCTTTTCGATAGGCATAAACACCGATGTGTTGAAAAATAGGAGATTTATTTCCTTCTTGTCTTAGTTTTTCTTCGTTTCTGATGGCCGGAATGATTTGTTTTGAAAACCATCTGGCATAGCCTGTCTCATGATCTCTAATAACTGTAGTGCCACTAAATGGTGTTATTTTTTTTGCTTCCCTCAAGTGGTCAAGGTCTTCCCATGCCAGATTATGAATGGGTGTTACGACTTCCAATTGAGGGTTGTTCTGAATGGCCTTGATTAATTCTTGAAGCACAATAGGTGGTGTGAAAGGCGCATCACCTTGCAGGCTGATGATAAAATCATAGTTGTTTCCTGATTTTTGCGCTGCCTCAAGAACACGGTCGGAGCCAGTGTGGCAGTTGTCCGAGGTGATGAGACAGGGCACGTCTATGTCTTGGCAGTGATCGGCGATTCGTTGATCTTCCGTAGCAACCATCAAGTCTATGTCATCATGTTCTGCGGTAGCCTTGCGCCCCACTTCCACAACGCGTTCCAGCATCGTGCGTCCGGCAATTTTTACCAATGGCTTACCGGGAAATCGTGTGGAGCCGTAACGGGCGGGTATGATGATCGCTGTTTTCATTCTTTCTCCCACCACGTATCCATGACGCCCAAGGCAAAGGGAGCCTGAATCTCCGGTTGGCCGAATTTATTCCAATATCCAATACGCCAGGCGGCGAGGTGCCAGTTCGGAATGACGTAATGGCCCCATTGCAGAACGCGGTCAAGGGCGCGGGACCTTGTAACGAGGTCCTCTCGCGTCGGCGCGCTGACGATCAAATCAACCAGCTCATCAACCACCGGGTCTTTGATGCCGATATAGTTGCGGGAGCCGGGTGCATCGGCTTTGTCCGAACCCCAATATTCCCGTTGTTCGTTACCGGGGGAATTGGACTGCCCATAGGAAGACACTGTCATATCATAGTCGAAAGCCAGAATGCGGTTGACGTATTGTGAGGCATCAACAACGCGGAAGCTGGCTTTGATGCCGATTTTCTCCAGATTTTTGAAAAAGGGTAAGATCCAGCGGTCGAAAGCGGCATTGCCGCCATTGGTCAGGAATTCAAATTCCAGCCTGACGCCCGTATCCTTGTGAACGCGTACGCCGTCTTCTCCCATCACGTAACCCGCATCATCAAGGAGCTTTATCGCGGCCCGCAGGTTTTTTCGTATATTGCCGGAGCCGTCTGTTTTCGGCGGGTTGTATTCCGTTGTAAAGATTTCGTCCGGGATACGGCCCCGATATTGTTCTAGTATGGCCAGTTCTCGCTCATCTGGTAGCCCCGTAGCTTCCATTTCGGAATTGGAGAAATAGCTGCGTGAGCGTTTATAAGCGCCAAAAGCAAATTGCTTGTTCGACCATTCATAGTCAAAGCCGTAGCCAATGGCTTCCCGCACGGCGCGGTCCTGAAAAACCGGGCGGCGTATGTTATAGACAAAGCCCTGCATGCCCTGCGGTAAAGCATTGGGGGTCAGTTTCTTGATAATCCGGCCATCCTGTACGGGGGCGACATCATAGCCTGTGGCCCATGTTTTTGCCGTATATTCGCGGTGAAATTCATACTCCCCGGCAAAGAAAGCCTCCAGAGATACATTCTGATCGCGGTAATAATCATAGGTAATACGGTCGAAATTATAACGCCCTTTGAAGACAGGCAGGTTTTCACCCCACCAGTTTTTAACCCGGTCATAAGACAGCGAACGCCCCGGTATAACAGTGCTTATTTTATAAGGGCCGCTGCCCAGTGGCGGTTCCAGTGTGGTTTTGGTGAAATCATGCCCTTCTGATTCCCAGTAATGTTGAGGCAGAACAGGCATCTGTCCGACAATGATCGGAAGCTCGCGGTTGCCCGCCATGTCGAAGGTGAATTGAACGCTGTATTCAGACACAGCTTCGACAGTTTCAACATTCACGTAATAGGCTTTGTAGAAAGGTGTGCCGTGTTTCATCAGGGTGTTAAAGCTCCAGACGACGTCGGCGGCTGTAATCGGCACGCCGTCATGCCAGCGTGCTTCCGGGCGCATGTTGAAAATAACCCAGCTCCGGTCCGGAGGGAATACGAGCGTTTCTGCAATTGCGCCATAAGCCGTAAAGGGCTCATCAGCGCTTTGCGTCAGAAGGGTTTCATAGATCATGCCCAGACCGCCGGCGGCAACACCTTTGATAATATAGGCATTCAGGTTATCAAATGTTTCCAGTTCCCGTAATTTCAGAGTGCCGCCTTTCGGAGCCTCTGGATTTACATAGTCGAAATGGGTAAAGTACGGCTTGTATTTCGCCTCGCCATGCATCGCAATCGCGTGAACAGGTGCGATTTCAAGTCCGGTATCTTCCTGTGCTTGTGCAGGAGGGGTGAGGGAAAGAAACAGGGCGATAAGGAGGAGGGAAAAAATATGCATGATAGTTCTGCCATTAAAGAAGATGAAAACGTTCTTTTTTAACACGAAGATATGAAGACGCGAAGGGGTTTAAGTTTCTATTGACATAACACAATCATCTGTGCTAGATTTCTCTATCAAATAAGCGTTAGTTGCAAAGGGATATATGACAATGAAAGATGATAATAGCGTTGTGACACTTTACTTTAGGGCAAAAGCAGCAGGGATAGCGGAAGATTCTATGGAGCCCGGTATGTCTTGCCTTATTGTCAGAGTTCCCGCCGGAAATAAAGAAGGCCAGGAAGTGCATTGTACAGATGAAATGCAAGGCCCGCCTATTGCAGCCAGAGAAAAATTCGGGTTTTCTGACAGGGATGTCGTGTGGTCTGGCTTTAAATCAGAGATGAAGTTACTGAGGGCCGTATCGCCGAGACTGTAAATCTTATTATCAAGCCGCCTGTTTATCCATCGTATAAAGATGCATGTCGGGTTTACCGAAGAGGTAGCCCTGACCAAAATCAATGTTATAGTCCAGTAATTCGCGTAAATCGTCTTCATTTTCAATTTTTTCTATGATTAAATCGATTCCAGCGGCATCGAGCTGCTTTTTCAGGCGAATAATGCGGGAAAAACCACTTTTTGTACGTGATTCCTTCATAAGCCAGTTTGAATCCAGCTTAATAAAGCGAATATGGCGGGTTTTGAGTGCGGTAATGTCAATTTTCCGCTGGCGTATCCTGTCCATGGAAAAGCGGCAGCCCAATGTTGTCAGTCCTTCTAAAATGGGAACGACGGTCTCATCCAATCTATCTATTTCTTCCTGTGGCAATTCAAAGATCAGTTGTGACGCCATGTGTTTATATTGGGTCAGGAAAGACACCAGATCGCCCATGAAGCCGCGGTCATTCAATGTCGCGCCTGTAATATTGAGAATATAAGGCACACCGGCTTCGTTTTCTTCGTGGCTTTGATCACGTAGTTTTTGAAGGCAGCGTAACAGCAGTAAGTTGTCAATCGCGGGGATCAGGTGTTCTTTTTGCGCGGTTGCCAGATAACGGGCGGCTTCAAGATGTACACCGCCCCCGGCGCGAATACGGGTGAATATTTCATACATGCGGGGTTTGCGTTGCGGTAGGCTGACAACGGGCTGGAAAAAAATGTCTATGCCGTCATGTCTCACGGCGTGCTGGATTAAATCCAGTATGGCGGCATTACTGAGTTTACTGAAATCCGGGTTGAATTCGGAATCAAGATCATGAACGGGCAGCGGACGGGAAGGTGGAGGCGCCATTTCCAGTTCAAGGATTTTTGTGTCGTGTTTTGTTTCGATTTCTGCTCTGGGGTTGTCGCCCATCATGCCCAGTTGCAGGACAATGGTTTCAATCATCCGGGCTTCGGCGGAGGAGGCCGGGGGCATATGCCGTCCTTCTGTTTCAACAGCGCGCGCAACACCGCCCAGACCTTCTTTCAGTATGGCAACGTCGCTGCGGTTGCGGGCAACTTCCCGTATCAGTCTGTCATGATTATCGGTGAGGGCGTGGATTTGCTCTGTGACCGTTTCTTCCCACAGGCGGCGGCTGAGTATGTCGTATAGAACCAGGCCAGACAAAGCAAAGAGGGCGCTGACCATGATTGTAAAATCCGGTGTGGCGTAATGACCGATCAGAAATAAAAGGAAGGCGGCACCGATGATTGCTGCTGTCGTAAGTAATGTTATCTTTTTCCTGAGAACGGCGAGCTCATTCTTCTGTTTTTTGGTATTCCTTTTGAATAAGCGGAAACCTGTGCCTTTTTTATTGAGCCCGGATACGGCCTT
This sequence comes from Alphaproteobacteria bacterium, assembly GCA_021776075.1. Lineage (GTDB taxonomy): Bacteria > Pseudomonadota > Alphaproteobacteria > Micavibrionales > Micavibrionaceae > JAJFGQ01. The sequence continues at coordinate 34,945 of JAJFGQ010000028.1, forward strand.
GGGTTTTGTTTTTTTCTGAAAGACTTTAAGTTTCATGCGCTGTTTTTTTCCTTTTAGTCTTGGTTTTTTTGGCGTCGGTTCCGACGGCTTCGCTGATATGCGTAAAACCATCCTGCTTCAGACGCTCTGAAATGACCCTGTTTATTTCCCATACCACATTAGGCCCATGAAAGACCAGAGCAGAATATATTTGTACCAGACTGGCCCCGGCCTTGATCTTCTCGTAAGCATCATCGCCGGATGAAATGCCGCCGAGTCCGATGATCGGTATACGCCCTTTTGTCAGGTGATGAAAATTGCGGATGACGGCGGTGGCTATGTCTTTGACAGGGGCGCCGCTTAGTCCCCCTTTCTCCGCAGAAAAGTCCGGTGGTAAATAATCCGGACGGGCCAGTGTCGTGTTGGTCAGGATCAGACCGTCAATGGGTGTGTCGAGCAGAGCGGCCGCAATCTTGCCCTGTTGCTTTTCATCCAGATCCGGGGCGAGTTTCAGCAGCAAAGGCGGTGGATTTTGACCGCATGATTTGGTGCGTTCTTCCAGCAGTTGGCCCAGAAGGTCCGTCAGGGCGTCCGGTTCCTGCAAGTTTCGTAATCCCGGTGTATTGGGAGAGGATATATTGATGGTCAGGTAGTCGGCCAGTGGCCCCAGTTGCCGTACCAGAAGACTGTAATCTTTAACCGGGTTCGTCTGAGTTTTGTTCATACCGATATTTAGTCCGACAATGCCTGCCGGACGCGGTTTGCGGCTTAAAAATTTTTCGAGATTATCCTTGAAGTGGTTGATGCCTTCATTGGGGAATCCCATGCGGTTGATAACGGCTTCGTGCTTAGGATCGCGGAAAATGCGCGGTTTTGGGTTACCGTGTTGGGGCTTTGGCGTTACCGTGCCGGCCTCGACAAAGCCGAAGCCCATATTAAGCATGGGGCCAATGACCTCAGCATTCTTGTCAAATCCGGCGGCGAGGCCCACCGGGTTGGGGAATACATGGTCCCACAAGGTCACGCGCAGGGCCGGGTCGTTTGTTGTTTTGGTTTTTGCAGGGATGCCTGTTTTTAAGGCTTTGAGGGTTAGGTTATGCGCTTTTTCCGGATCCATCCGAAACATAAAAGGCCGGGCAATTTTGTAGAGATCAAGCATTGCTAATCTTTAATATGTTGCAGTCCGGTTTTCAAATAGTTCCACCCGGTCATGACGGTTAAAACGGCGGCAGCGCTCAGCCCTGCTTGTCCGATGAAATGCCCTATACTTACGTAGGGGGCGATGATGAGTATGCCCGTTGCAACCATCTGTATCGTAGTCTTCCATTTCGCCAGCTTTGTGACGGGTAGCTTGATGTTCTTCGGGCCGAGATATTCGCGTATACCGGCCACAAGGAACTCCCGGGTCAGAATAATAATAACAGGCAGGACCCAAAGTCCGGTTAAGCGGTCAACAGCAATGAGCATCAACAAAACGGTGACGACAAAAATCTTGTCGGAGATCGGGTCCATAAAGGTGCCGAAGGCTGAAATCTGATTGAATTTCCGGGCGATCCAGCCATCAAGAAAATCAGTCAGCGCGCCAATGGCATAAAGGACAAGACATGCCCATGCGGCCCATCCCGCCGGAATAAAGAGCAGCAGGATAATGAAGGGCAAAAGCGCAAGCCGTGTCATGGTCAATATGTTCGCAAGGTTTTGCATGGTTTAATCTCTGTGTTCTATGAAATTCACTATAACGGCCCGGTGGTCGGAGCCAAACGAATTTCCAGTCTTTTTATTCGTTTGTTGCAGTGATGAGCTGGACAACACCTGATCTATGGGGATTTGGAACAGAGGCAGCTTAAATTGAGCCGGCCATGTCGGCTGTAGGGCGAGACCGTAGGATTGATAGTTTAGGCCGGTTATTTTTAGCACATCTTTGAAGATTGGTGCATAGGGTGTGATATTCCAGTCGCCCATAAAAATGGTGTGCGGGCTTGTGCCCTGATAGGCGGCTATAATTCCGGCTGATTCCTGTAATTCAAAGTCGCGCTGTTTTTTATAGCGGTTATTCATGGGCGGTAAGGTATGCAAGGCAAAAATTGTAACGGCCTTTTTCATGCCGGGCGGATGAACGACCAGACGGATGAACAGGCTTTTATATAGCGGACCGTCGAGATGTATTTTTTCTGTCTCCAGAATAGGGTGGCGGCTGAGAATGATCATCCCAAAGGCGTCGGGCCTTGGTTCCTGTATCTGGTGGGGATAGGCAGTCTTCAGATTATTAACGACGGTCAGAAGCCGTGGGGTGGCTTCCTGCAAGACAACGACATCAAAATGCCCGGCATTTTCATCCAGCCAGTTTGAAATGTCATCCAGCCTGTTATTCGCCACGTTGAGATTGAATTGTACGATGGTTAGTTGGCTTCTGTCTGCTTCGGAGGAAAATGGCATGGGGTCGGAAAGAACCAGTCTGTTTTCCATGAGGCAGAGGAAGGCAACAACAAGGGCCAGAGTAGCGATTTTCCATTTCTTGAAAGCAAGCAATATGGTGCCAAGAAAAAGGCCGCCAATGATGTATTGAAATGCAAAATGGCTGAACAGATCAAGGAGCCAGTGAAAACGTGCACCGCATGAGGCCAGAAAAGACAAGGTCAAAATACATGTCAGAACGATAGCGTATTTTTTGACAGCTAATTTGATGTTTTTAGGAAGAGCAGACATTCCTATCCATTATCTTTCATGATCCGTTGTTTATCACGGTTCCAGTCGCGTTGTTTGCTGGTTTCGCGTTTATCGTGGAGTTTTTTACCTTTGCCGAGTGCGATTTCAAGCTTGGCCAACCCTCTGCCATTGAAGAAAATACGGGTGGGAACGAGCGTGTAGCCTTCTTTGTTGACGGCGCCGAGTAGTTTGTTCATTTCCTTTTTGTGTAGGAGGAGCTGGCGCGGGCGTTTCGGGTCATGCTGTAGTTGGTTGCTGGCCTGCTGGTATTCCGGGATATGGGCGTTAATCAGCCAGATGCCGCCATCTTTTGGGCCGACATAGGCTTCGGCAATATTGCACTGGCCATGGCGCAGGGATTTAACCTCGGTCCCGACCAGCATAATGCCGGCTTCAAACTTGCCTTCGAGATGGTAATCAAAACGGGCGCGGCGGTTATCGGCGACCGTCGCGTTGGTTGATAGAAGTCCTGCTTTGCTTTTTTTTTTCTGTGCCATTTGTTTTTTAAGCCGCTTTTATCCTGTTGTCGGTGATCATCCCGGTTTGTTGCAGGGCGGAATCTATGGCAGAGCGGCACATTTCAGAAGCCGGAACCAGTGGCAGGCGCATGTTATCGGTGCATAAACCAAGGCACTGTGCTGCGTATTTTGCGGGGGCAGGCGATGTTTCAACGAACAAGGCATTGTGCAAAGGCATCAGAGATTCATTGATGCTATGGGCCTTGTCTTTGTTGCCATCTATCCATGCTTCGTGCAGAGCGGCGCATTCTGAAACGGCGATGTTGGAAGTCACAGAAATACAGCCATGGCCGCCTTGTTCAAGAAAGTCGTAAATGGTGGCGTCCTCGCCGGAAAGCTGGCAGAAATCGGGCCCGATCATTTGGCGGACTTTGGCAGGGCGGGATAGGTCTGCGGTGGCATCCTTGACGCCGATAATATTCGGAATTTTAGCGAGCCGGGCCATAGTCTCTACCTGCATGTCCACAACGCAGCGGCCGGGAATGTTATAGATGATGATCGGAATATTAACTGCTTCGGCAATGGTACGGTAATGCGCGTAAAGTCCCTCTTGTGTAGGCTTGTTATAATAAGGGGTGACGATGAGGGCAGCATCGGCATGGGCTGTTTTGGCGTGGTCCGTCATTTCAAGTGTTTTTGCCGTGGCATTGGAGCCTGTTCCGGCAATAACAGGAATTCGGCCCTTGACCACAGACACCGCACGCTCAACAATGCGCTTATGTTCATCCTGAGTCAGCGTTGGCGATTCTCCGGTTGTGCCGCAGACGACAAGTCCGTGGCTGCCCGTTGCGATCTGTCGTTCGATCAGTCCATCCAGAGCGGCCCAGTCTACGGCGCCGTCGCGGAAAGGGGTGATCAGAGCGGTAATCGATCCTTTAAACATCTTTCGTACCTCCATAGAAAATCTACAAAATTTGCAGGAACTCTAGCTTCATTGCTATCGTTTTACAAGATAATCACACGGTCTTTGTTTTTTGTTGCCGTGGTTGTTTTGATGTTGTTATGGCGTCAGCCGGTGCAGGCTATTGATGTGACATACGGTATCTCCATGTCTTCGGAAGATAAGGCGGCGGTGCATGAGGCTTTACTGGCTATAAAGAAAAAGCGCTGGAAACAGGCTGAGACGTTGATTGCGGAAACCCGTGACCCCCTTGCTGCTAAAATTTACTACTGGTTTTACTATACGAAAGCGGCGGGGCCGGTACAGTTTAGCCGTATTTCTTCTTTCGCCCGCCAAAACCCTGATTGGCCCTTACAGGGAAAATTAGAGCTGTACGTAGAAAAAGCCATGCCCTCTGACTTGCCGGATGAAGAGGTCGTACGCTGGTTTCGTGACCATGATCCAAAGACGTCTGACGGGATGGCTCATTATTTGAAGGCTCTGAAAAACAGGGGCATGGATAAAACGCTGAAAAAGATTTCACAGGGCTGGTGGCGGGAGGCTTTACTGTCTCCACAGCAGCAGCAACGTTTTTTGCAGCGCTATAAGACTCTGTTGGATCGGGAAGATCATGTTGCCAGGATGAACATGTTGTTGTTTAACCGGCATTATACGAATGCCAAAGTTATCGCCGGGATTCTTGGCAAGGGCCATGGCGCTTTGGTTCAGGCACGAATTGCTTTAGCAGAAGATAAAAGTGGTGTTGATCATATCGTTGCGTCTGTGCCACCGCATTTGAAAAATGATCCGGGTTTACTCTATGAACGATTGAACTGGCGGCGGCGTCACAAGAAAAATTTTGCAGCAATAGAAATTCTTCATAATCCTCCTCCGGCAGAAACTATTCCTAATCTGGCTGGCTGGTGGAAGGAACGTCATATCATTGCCCGGCGTTTGATGGAAAGCGGACAATATGAAAGCGCTTATCTTTTGGTTGAAAAACATCAGCAAGAGGAGGGTTTGGGCTTTGCGCAGGCAGAGTTTTTGGCTGGTTGGTTGGCTTTGCGGTTTATGGAGAAACCATGGCGGGCCTTTGAGCATTTTGAGGCGCTCTATCACCGTACATCCACACCGATTAGTCGGGCCCGGGCGGCTTATTGGGCGGGGCGTGCCAGTGAAGGGTTGGGGCATCCCGATATTGCCCGCCAGTGGTTCAGGATGGCGGCCCGGCATCAAACGGCTTTCTATGGCCAGTTGGCTGTGGGGGCTTTGGAAACGGAGCACAAGCCACCGCAACAAGTGCCGCCGGAACGGACATTAGCCGGGCATCAGCTCTTTTCTGGCAAGGAAATGGTTCAGGCTGTGCAGATATTAAATAGTGCAGGGCTCCGTAAAGAAACAACGGCGTTTCTTGATGCTTTGGCGCGGCAGGTTGATGTGCCTGAGGATTATCGCCTAGTTGCGGAATTGGCAGAGGAGATGGGGCACAACCATAACGCTATTCGTATTGCGAAACGGGGTCTGAATCGTGATATTTTTCTAATGGAACAGGCCTATCCGACTATGCTTTCGAGAATGCGTCATGTTGACGTGGAATGGGCGTTGGTTCATGCGCTCATTCGGCAGGAAAGCGCTTTTGATGAAAAGGCTGTTAGTCCCGCAGGGGCGCGGGGTTTAATGCAGTTAATGCCCGCAACGGCCAGAGGGACGGCCCGCCGCCTCAAAACCTCTCACCGGACGGGTTGGTTAACCTCTAATCCGGAGCACAACATACGTCTTGGTGTGAGTTATTTGCAGCAAATGCTCGACCGGTTTGACGGCTCTTATCCGCTGGCACTGGCGGCCTATAATGCCGGTCCGGGGCGTGTTGATAGATGGTTACGGCAATTTGGTGACCCCCGTGAAAAGGAGATTGATATTGTGGACTGGATTGAATTGATTCCAGTTTACGAAACCAGAAATTATGTTCAGCGTGTTTTGGAGGGTGTTTATATATACCGTTTAAAATTACGGGATATACAGAAGAATATAAAAGCCCCCATACATGTTGCTCTATATAAGTAAAAGATTTGCGCTTTGCTTCTGTTTTTGCATCGCATTTTAGTAATTTAAATTAGCTTAATCTTAAGTTGTAATGCTTCAGAATAGTAGAGGATAAGGCTTGTTTTGATTTGCAAGCCAAACTGTTTCCATACTCTTGTATTTGGCAAGCGACTTGCAAGGTTGATCAGGGTATTTCGGGAAGGGAAAATATTATGAAACTTTTATTGGCGGACGACCATACTTTGTTTCGGGACGCTTTGGTACAATACATAGAACGAGCCGATCCTGACGCTCATGTTTTATTGGCGCGTGATATGCACGAGGTTATGGAGATTATGGCGGATGATCCTGTATTGGATTTGATTTTGCTGGATTTACGGATGCCGGGTATGAGCGGTTTGGAAGGGCTGGAAAAGTTGCGGCAGTCTCATCCTGATATTCGGGTTGTTCTTTTGTCGGGGTTAGCTGAAAAAGAGGATGTAGATCGTGCGCTGGAATTGGGCGCTGTGGGCTATTTTCCTAAAACACTTTCAGGAAAGGCCATGTTAAAAGGTATTTATCAGGTTTTGGGGGGTGAGACCTTTGTTCCGCTGGATCATAATACGAATACGGTTATGCCGTCATATTACGGTAACGGCGGAGAGAAGGGCGTACAGGCGCAGCGTCCCTCGCCTTCTTATGGTGGTTTTGAACAAGGTGTGCAGTCCTCTTATGAAGAGGGTCGGAGTGATGTTCATCTTACACCACGAGAAACAGAAGTTTTATCCCATCTATTGAAGGGCGCTTCCAATAAAGATATTGCCCGTGCTCTGGATTTGCAGGTTGTAACGGTCAAACTGCATGTTAGGGGTATTTGCCGCAAACTTGGCGCTAAAAATAGAACACAAGCAGCTTTAATGGCGCAAAAGCTTGGTTTTGCACAGGTATCGTAGAGTTGAGAAAATAATGGTGCATCTGAGTCAGTGGAAAAAAATAAAGTTTTTTGAAGTTCTTTTGACAGGCTTCATTGTCCTTATTTTTTGTTTGTCGGCTTTACAAAGTATGTTTTTCCTTTTTGACGAAAATCAGAATCTTGAACAAGAATACAGCCAAGAATACGACATTGAACAAACGGCCTTCTTGCTCTTTGAGGGTGCCCGCAATGATTTTGAAGCCTATTTGCTTGCTTATGTTAGTCAGGCTGAGAATATTACAAAAAGAGACGTTTTGGAGAGTTTGCATTTTTTTGAAATCCGGAGCGAAAAATTTCTGATCAGTGAAAAGCTTAGGCATAACGGGGTTGTTGATGAAAGCCAGAGCCTTGTGTTGCTTATTCAGGATCACCTTGAAACGATACGCAGCACGATAGAAGAGAACGAAATTGCTCTTCCCCTGGACGTAATTCTAAGAGAGTGGGTGAAATTGGATAGTGTATTCCCCTTGTTGCAGGCTAAGATTCTGGAAAATCGTAATAATAAACATATGGAAGAAGTTAGAAGAGAGCACTGGGGGCTTTTGTTTGCCATTCTCAGTATGACGATAGCCGGTCTGGGGCTTATTATTCTCTTTATATTGAAGCTTAAGAAGCTTGAGAGGCTGAACGCAGAAAAACAGAAGATAATGGGTCTTTTAGAGCCACGTAGTGCTGCTATAGAAGCCTCTATGGACGGTATTGCGATTATGGATGCTGAAGGGGATATTCGCTATGCAAACAAATCTCTGGCGGATGGCCATGCTTATGAGCGTCCTGAGGATCTGGTAGGGTGCTCGTGGACTGTTTTGTATACATCTGAGCAGAAAAAATGGTTTGAACAGGATGTTTTTCCTATTTTGGAGGAGGAAGGGCAGTGGCACGGACATTGCCGAGGTTTGCGTCAGGATTTAACTGAATATTATCAGGATATTTCTATTTCAAAAGTTGCTGATGGCGGTATGGTTTTTGTTGCCCGCGATTATACGGAGTTTTTGGAATCAACAGCTCTGTCTAATCGACGTTTGGCTGCTATTGAAGCGGCAAGAGATGGCATAGCTCTGATGGATCCTGATGGAAAATTAACATATCTCAATAAATCTTTTCAGGATCTGCACGGTATAGAGGAAGATGCGCTCCACGGTTATTTGGGGTGTTTTTGGGAAAACCTTCATCAGGGTGAGGGACAGGAAAATATTATTGAGACCGTTATTCCTACTTTGCAAAAAGAGGGTTATTGGCGTGGTATGGCTTCTATTGAAAGGGAGGGCGGTACCATTCACACGGAAATTGCGATCACCAAATTGTCGGATGGCGGCTTGGTGGCGACTTTGCGGGATATAACAGACCGTTTGAAGGCGGATGACGAAAAAGAAGAATTGCAAAAACAATTTTATCAGGCTCAGAAAATGGAAGCTATCGGGCGTCTTGCCGGCGGAATTGCCCATGATTTTAATAATATTCTGGCCTCTATGATGGGATATACAGAGTTTTTGCTGGAGGATTTGACAGATCAACCGAAGCAGCAAAAATTTGCTCACCAGATTATGCGGGGCGGGATGCAGGCAAAACATCTGGTAGAACAGATTCTATCATTTTCCCGGCGCCAGGAGAGTGCGCGGATATCTCTGGATTTAATAGAAACGGTTCATGAAACGGTAGCCATGTTGCGCTCTACTTTGCCTGCCACTGTTTCGTTAAAGACCGATATCAATCTTGACGATGCGTATATTGAGGCTAACCAAACGCAAATCAGTCAGACGTTAATGAATTTATGCGTGAACGCTGTGGATGCCATGGATGATGAGCACGGTGCCTTGAATATTTGTATTGATCGTATGAGCGCAGGAAAAACGATTCATTCGGAGATGTTGGCGGATGAGATTCCTGCTGCGGAGGCTTCCCCTTTGGTAAGGCTTAAGGACACAGATTCTAAAAATTGCACAGTTTTAGAACTGGGAACCCTTGCTCGGGATCAGGATTATATATGTTTGAGTGTTTCGGATACCGGTATCGGTATGCCGCATGAGCTTATGGAGCATATTTTCGAACCCTTTTTTACAACAAAATCCGTTGATAAAGGGACGGGTTTGGGGTTGGCCTCTGTTCATGGCGTGATGGCCGGGCATCAGGGCGCTATGGTCGTGGAGAGTACGGTAGAAGAAGGCACTGTGTTTCGTTTATATTTTCCGGCATCAGATGCAGAGACGTCGGCACTTTCTGTGGATGAGGGAGGAAGCGCGAAGAAAGGAACAGGCCGTATTCTGATTGTTGACGATGAGGAAATGGTGCGGGAAATGTTGTTGCAGAGACTACATCGTCTGGGTTACGAAGCTTTTGCGTGTGAGGCAGGCGATGAGGCGATCGACCATTTGCGGGAAAATCCGGGTCATTATGATCTGATTCTGTCAGACCATATGATGCCTCGTATGACGGGGCTGGAAATGGCGTCTCATATCCATGGTGATTTTCCAGATTTACCAATCATTATACTATCCGGCTATAGCAAAAAGAAGCTGGAAGATGAGATGGAAAAAAATTCCTCTATCCGGGCTATCCTGAAAAAGCCGGCTGATGTTCAGACGCTTCTCAACACGATCAATGCTGTCTTGGGAGCGAAAAGAGCTGCCGCTTGAGGGTGTTTATTTTTTTGATGAACGGCCTTCGAACCACCAAACAGAAATGAGTAATGCCAGCAGGCTCAGCATGTAAAGCCATGACGGAAGGAAAGGGCGGCTTTTTATACCGGTGACGTTGTGGCTATGGCTTTGGCGCAGGCCGATCCAGTTTGAGCCGCCATAGCGCCGTCCGGGAGGAAGAAGACGTATAGATGGTTCCGGTGTTTCGCTCAGCCATGTTATGCGGCCTTTTGAAGTTTGTGATAGGGGGGCAAGAAGGTCTGGTGAGGTTTTAACACGGCGCAGTTCCGGCGGGTTCAAATCACCCACAATGGCAAAATGTTGCTGCGTGCCATCGTCAATTGTATAAATTCCGAGTGTCTCTGCCGTGATGCGGGCCTCAAGAAAGCCGTCATTAGCAGATGTCAGTGAGAGGCTTTCCTGTGTGCCGTCTGGTTTGGTCATGGTGGCAGACATTTCTTTTTCGGTCAGTGTACGCCGCCGTATCAGAATATTGTTGCCGTCAACCTGTACTTCCAGCGCGTTTTCTTCGAGTTCCGGCTCTTTCATTAACCAGTGCGCTAACCGGCGCAGGAGTTCAGCTTGAGGGCCTCCGCCTTCAAAACCGCGCGACCAGAGCCATATCTGGTCGCTGGTTAACTGCGCAACGCGGCCTTCCCCTACCCGGTCCAGAATAAGAAGCGGTTGTTTTTCTGCGCCGCTCATCAGGATATCACCGCTTGTAGGGGTTACGACGACTTGCCGGAGTAATGAACCCCATTTCGGACCAGATTTTGCCGATTTTTTACGTGAGTCAGCGCCTGACCATAATAGATTTTGTGTAACAGGATGTCTTTTTCCTGTTTTTGTTAAAGAGGGTTTAAAGCTGTGTTCGATCACTTGTCCCGTGGGAAAGGCAGGCAGAACGTTTTTTAAAGCGGTTGTATAGATAGAGTTTTTTGTGGCGAAGGAGGGACCGCTGGCCTCAAGAAGTGCGCCACCTTCCTTGACGTAGCGTGCAATATTGCCGAAATAATAGTTCGGAAGAATACGGTTCAGGCGGTAGCGGTCAAAAATAATCAGGTCAAAATCATATAGTTTGACCTCGAAAAGTTCCCGAAAAGGAAAAGCAATCAGGGATAATTCGTTCTGTGGCGTGGCGTCCAGTTTGTTAGGTTCACGCAAAATGGTGAAATGAACAAGATCGACGCCGGGGTCGGATGTCAGTAAGTTACGCCATGTGCGTCCGCCGGCATGGGGCTGACCGGAAACAAGGAGAACACGCAGCCGGTCGCGAACGCCATTGACGATAATGGGTGCGCGGTTGTTGGCCTCTGTAATTTCTTTGTCTACGGCAGATGTTTCTATATCGAAAATATTTTGTCCGGCATGCTCCATGGTTACTTGTAATGTTTGTTCTATGTTCAGGGGCACAAGGTCAAGACGCGGCTCTTTATTATTCTGACGAATTAGGACGGTGGCATAATCATCTTGTTCCGGATCGGTGTCTTCGACTTTATATTTGATCGTGACGGGTTGTCCGACAATGCCATAGGCCGGCGCTTCCAGAATAACAAGCTGACGGTCCCTCTCGTTTTTCTCCCCGGTGAGAAGACCGTGAACGGGACCGTAATCGCTAAAGCGTTCCGGGGCTTTGGGGATGTCGTGAATTTGTCCATCAGTCAGGAAGATAACCCCGGCGCGGCGTTTAACAGGTATATCGCTTAATGTTTGATCCAGTTTGTCAAACAGGCGGGTTTCCTGTGCGAGAGCATCAGAAGGGGCCGATGATTCTACAACACGAAGCTCCAGATCGGACTGTTGATCCAGTTGTTTGCGGAGATAGGATAAAGCCGTATCGGTACGACTTGTTCGTGCCCCATTATCTTGGCTGGGAGATCTGTCTACGACAATAACGGCAACATCCGGTACGGATTCTCGTTTTTCTTCGATGAGAGACGGGTTAAGCAGGATAAGAATAAACGCGGCGGCTCCTGCGCTGCGCCAGAGTATGGCGCGCTTATACAAAAAGAGTGAAGCAAGGCAAAGCAGAACAGCAAGGGCTGCCAGAGCGTATAGAGCACCTTCCGGCAGCAGGGGCGCGAAATGGATGGTGAGCGTTGTATCAGGCAGGTTCATCATTGTCCCAGCCTTTCCAGTATGTGCGGCAAGTGGACCTGATCGGCTTTGTAGTTGCCGGTTAAAGCGTACATAACCAGATTGATACCAAATCTGAGGGCCATTTCCTGTTGTTGCGGTCCGCCGCTGATTCTCGGTGCTGCGTCATGTGAGTCTGCCCATGCTGCCGCCCAGTCATGTGAGCCGATAATGACAGAAGAGACGCCATCCCGGCCGCTGGCGCTCTCTTCTTCGATCCATATGATGCCTCCTTCGTAACGGCCCGGCAGGTTATGGAGCAGGTAGAAGGATTTTGTCAGGACATGATCATCCAGCATAGGAACAAGAGGCGGGATATTGAGTGGTCCAATCATCTGCCGCAGGGCTTTTGCATTGCGGCCCCCGTGCATTCCCTGCGTCTGCTGTGGTGTTGAAAGCCGGTCGCGCGTATCAAAAAGAATTGTGCCCCCATGATCTAGATAATTCTGGATATTGTGCAGCGCTTTGTCAGACGGTTTTATGCCCTCTGATGTAATCGGCCAGTAAATGAGGGGGAAAAAGGACAGTTCATCTGTCTCTGGGTTAAGAGCAACAACGCCTGCCGGCTCTATGGAGGTGCGCCGGGTCAGGACCTTGCCCAGCGCTTCCAGTCCTGTATGTGTTTTGTAATCAATTGAAGAGATACCGCTTCTGATATAGGCCAGATGCAGCTCGCTGGCATAGCGGATCATGTCTTCTGATGTTTCTGCCTGAGCAGGAAAGGCCAAAAATAGCATAGCAATACAGGCAGCGGTGGCTGTCATGCGCGGCAGAAAAAACCGTCCTCCCCTCTGTATTAACATCATAATGAGCCAGTCAAAAAGAAAGAGAATGAAGGCCATAGAAAGGAGGAAAGGCATGAGCTCTTGTTCATGTGTTTTGCCGTATGTGTGTTTTTCCACACCGGAAGGGAGGGTGGAGAAGGTTTTTAGAGGCGGCAGGTTTGTTCCGATATTTAAGGTTTCCTGATGCCCGGCCTTCCCGTAGATGCCCGGCGGGTGAGTGGAGGCAGGCTGAATGCTCTGGAGTGTTGTGCTGTCAATAGGCTGAGCAAAGCTTTTCGGCTGTTCCGGTGTGCCGTAACCATTCAGGACGATCAGTGGCTGTAATATACCGGAGATATTTCCCGGTTGGATTTGATGGCCTGATAAATTAATGATACGGCGCAGAATTTGTACAAACAGGCCTGATAAAGGCAGGTTCGACCAGTGCGGTGTTGCTGTTGTATGGATGAGAACAAGCAGGCCCTTATCCATTGTATCTGCTGTTACCAAAGGTGTTCCGTCTTTTAATGATGCCCATGTCAGCTTTTCCAGCCCTTCGATCGGCTCGGCTAGAATTTGACGTTGTACGATAATGTCTTCTTGTATTTCAAGGCCGGAGAAGGGGCTGCTTACAGGGAACTCGTCTAAAGAAACGGGCGTTTCCCAGGTCAGGCTTCCGTCCAGTGCCCGCCCGCCTTTGCGAATAGGAACGGGTGTAAGAAAAGCTTCTCCCTGTGTCATGTTCGGCCCGGCAAAACGCAGGAGAAGACCGCCCTTCCGTATCCATTTTTCAAGAGCGTTCAGGTCTTCCGGTGGCATCGCGCCGATGTCAGGTAGAATGATAACGGCCGGGGCTTTTTCAATCAGCTCTGTTACCGTATTGGTGTATATGTCGGCATAGGGTTCCAACGCCCGTTTCAGGTAAAAGCTGGATTCGATCAGAGGGGCTGTTTCAGCCTTGCCGGAAGGCGCGGCAATGCCGACGATACGGCGCTTGAAGCTATTATCCAGTAACAAAACGGCACCGGCGCCTTTTCGATTGGCCAGATGAATCTGGTGAACCTGATTGCGGATGGCTCTGGGGATATCAAAGGTGATTTCCTGCGGTAGCTTATCAGGGTTAATCGTCAGTTTTTGAAGATCAAGAACTTGCCCTTCCGCGCCGAGTGCATGAATAGAGAGCGGTATATGGGATGATATGCTGTGTGGCGCATCAAGGCGTATTTTTAAATCGGGACCTATGCTTTTTGTCGGACGAAGAAGAAGGGGTAGATGACTTTTATCGGGCATGATAAGGCGTAAACTGCCCTGATTTTGGAGGGTACGCATAAAATTACCGGCTTTTGTTTCTTCCAGTCCATGTGAGAGCCAAAAACTGGATAAGCTTTCAGTGATACTGTTTTTTTCCAGAAGCTTTTCCGCTTCTTCATAGTCAGCAGGCCAGGGCAGAGGATTTAAGCCTTGTAGGATGGAGTCCGCCTGTCCTTTACTTAAGGGGCCGTGATGCAGAGGTGCATTTTGTCCCGGTTCCGGCGCGGTGGTCATGATATAGATTTCCCGTTGTTCCCGTCCGGCTCGATTAAGAAGGCTGTCGGCCTCCCGTTTCTGAAGATCCCAGCTTTGGGCTGCGGCCCAGCTATTATCCATGATGATACGGAGAGGGCCGTGGTCGGGCAAAGCGTCATCTGGATTTGTAACGGGCTGGGCCAGTGCCAGAATAATCAGAGCTGTGGCCAGCAGGCGCAGTAATAATATCCACCATGGCGTATGGTGAGCCGTTGTATCTTCCGGCTGTAGTCCGGCAACAAATCGTGCGGCCGGGAAGGGTATTAAGCGCGGGGCTGGCGGCGTTACCCTTAATAAAAACCAGAGCGCCGGCAGAAATATCAGCCCGGCCAGTATCCAGGGATTAAGAAAAGCCAATGTACCGAAAACACCGGGGGTCATATCGCTTTGTCCCCTGCGTGAAAGTTATCCGGTCCCAGCATCATCCAGGCATCAAACAGGGTATCACGTATGTTTTGATCCGTACTGTGCAGCAGCCAGTGCCAGCCTTGTTGCTGGCAAAGTGCTTTTATCTCATCCAGATGATTACGGATACGGTCCTGATAGGCGGTGCGAATGGATTCCACATGAGTGACATGGTGCCGTTCCCGTTGTGTGCGTTCTTCAAAAATAACGCGGCCGGTAAAGGGTAGATTAAGTTCAGCCGGGTCCAGAACCTGTATGATGATAGCAGGCGTGGCGCGCGCGGCAATTTGACTGAATACGCGCTCCGTCTCCTCTGTTTTAGACAGGAAATCACCAATGATAACAAGATTGCTGTGCCTTGGTATTTTTGAAGCCGCGGGGTCGGGAAGATGATCGGTTTTCATTGTTAACAGGGATTCTCCCAGCTTTTGTAGCGCCAGATCCGAACGACCCGGTTGCATGGCATTTCCTAACAGGCCGATGCGTTCCCCGGCATGGGTCATCAGAATGCCGAGAGCCAATGCCAGCGTATGAGAGACCTCTTGTTTAGCAGGAAGAGAAGGGGCCGAGCTGTAACTCATACCGTCATTGTTCTGGCACCAGAATAATGCTGTTTGTGTGGTTTGCCATTCTTTTTGCCGGACATATAAGCGGTCATTTTTGGCAGATTGCCGCCAGTCGATGTCTTGCGGCCTGTCGCCGGATGTGTATTCACGGAATTGCCAGAACTTCTCTCCTGCTCCGGATTTGCGCTGGGCGTGTTCGCCGGACATAATATTCATAGCTGCTTTTTGCGCGGCGATCATGAGGTCAGGCAGCCCGGAAGCCGCTTCCTCAGCATCGTGCCTTGTTTTTAACAGGGAGCGGAGAATCGTCTGGGCCATGTTTTACAGGTCGCCTGTTAGTTCACGGATCACATCATGCAGTGTGATACCGTTGGCGCGGGCCTGATAATTCAGAGCCATTCGGTGTTTTAAGACCGGCTCGGCAAGATCAATCACATCATCAACAGAAGGGGCCGTTCTGTTCTCCAGCAAGGCTTTGGCCCGGCAGACCAGCATCAGGGCTTGTGATGCTCGTGGTCCCGGTGCCCAACTGACATATTCATTGACGATGTCCGGTGCTTTGTCCCCCGGACGACCACGGCGTACGAGTTCCAGAATGGCATCGACAACGCTTTCCCCGACGGGCATGTCACGGACAAGGGATTGGATACCCAGCAATTCATCTTTTTTGAAAATTGTTTTCAGGTTGCTTTCGCGGTTGGTTGTCGTCGCCAGAATAACCTCCCGTTCGGCTTCTTTGTCGGGGTAATCCACGTCAATCTGCATCAGGAAGCGGTCAAGCTGGGCTTCCGGTAAGGGGTAAGTGCCTTCCTGCTCAATCGGGTTTTGCGTGGCTAGAACGTGAAACGGCTCGGGGAGGGCATATTCTTTGCCGCCGATAGTGATGACACCTTCCTGCATGGCTTGCAGTAAGGCTGATTGTGTACGGGGGCTGGCGCGGTTGATTTCGTCAGCCATTAGGAACTGTGTAAAGATAGGGCCCTTGATAAA
Organism: Alphaproteobacteria bacterium; assembly: GCA_021776075.1. Lineage (GTDB taxonomy): Bacteria > Pseudomonadota > Alphaproteobacteria > Micavibrionales > Micavibrionaceae > JAJFGQ01. Next base: position 51,086 of record JAJFGQ010000028.1, read on the forward strand.
ACGGAAGGCGCGTTTGCCTTTTGTGTCTTCTTCCAGAACTTCAGAGCCGAGAATATCGGCAGGCATCAAGTCCGGTGTACATTGAACGCGGTTCGATGAAAGCCCCAGAACCGTGGCCATTGTATCAACCATCAGTGTTTTGGCGATTCCCGGCACGCCGATCAGGAGGACATGGCCGCTTGATACGAGTGTGATCAGGATTCGGTCGATCACCGTATCCTGTCCGAAGATCACTTTGCCGATTTCCGCGCGGGCCATGTGCAGGCGGGCGGCAGTGTCAGAAAGCTCTTGTTCTATATTTTCTTTTGCTTTGGGTTCGCTCACGAGAGGCACTCCTTGTTTAAAGATAAGCGGTCATTTCACTTTAGGGGAGATTATAGAGAAATGCACCGTCTGAGCGCGCAATTTTTTAAGTATTTTGTTGACATATTTCCGCAACAGTATTACGTATAATAATCTTTTCATTATGGAGGAATTTAAAATGTCAGTCGTTGAGCCGCTTATTATTAATCGTGAGATCAAACCGGGTGAACAGTTCGAGCATGAAGGCTCGATTATTTTCAAAAATTTTGTGCCGGATAATGTTGAGGCCGTTGCGAATAAAGGCGGTGTCTTACTGGAGCAAGGCGGTGGCAACAATTTGAAATTGGGTACGATGGGTGGCGGTTCTTCCGTCAGTATTTCCGGTGATAGTGTCACCATAAACGGTCAAACTATTTCTTCTTCCGGTAGCTTTGGTTTTTCCGCAGAGGGTAATTTGAACGGCATTACGTCACGCGGGCCTTTGGGCGATCATGTCAAAATTAAGACTGATTCATCTGTAAATTTGACGGATGTGGGCGATCATTTGCATCTGGATGCTCGCGGGTCGTTGAGGGCTGATAATATTGGCGCGCGCGCTCTTGTCATCATTAACGGATCGTTGAAGGCAGGGCATTTGGCAGAAGAAGGCCGTTATGACGCGGGGGGGTCGGTGACTGTAGCGGATATCGGGCAGAATGTAAGTCTGGATGCTGACGGTTCCATCAAAGCGCACTCTGTTGCGCAAGGAAGTCGCTTGAATGCTAATGGGAGCATAAACTTGGAAAGTGCCCATGATGATATTAAATTAACAGCAAATGGCCGCATCAGGGTCGCCGGTCAAAAAGTGAATCCCGATAAGCAGGGTGATAATTTCAATATCAATTTCGATTTCTAGCCGTGGTGAGGTATCCTTCTGAGGAAGATATTGGATAGCCATTGTCATGCTTGAATCACGAAAAACAATAGAAATACAAAACTGGATGAGCGCGCCGGAGACGCAGGCTGTTATGCAAGCTCTGGGTAATGGTAAGGCTCTGTTCGTTGGCGGCTGTGTGCGGAATGTGCTTTTAGGCCGGGATGTCAGTGATATTGATATCGCCACGCAATGGCCGCCGGAGGAAGTCACGGTCAAGCTGCAAGCTTCCGGGATTAAAGTCATTCCTACCGGACTCGATCATGGGACGGTAACGGCGATTATAGACGGTAAATCCTTTGAAATCACAACATTGCGGAAGGATGTTGAAACATTCGGACGGCACGCTGTTGTAGCATTTACAACGGATTGGCTTGAAGATGCGCAGCGCCGGGATTTTACCATGAACACGCTGTTGGCTGATGATGAAGGGCATATTTATGATCCGACGGGACAGGGGTTAGCCGATCTGGAAGCGCGGCAGGTTGTTTTTGTAGGTGATCCGGCAACGCGTATTGCCGAGGATTATTTGCGTATTCTACGATTTTTCCGCTTTTATGCCTGTTACGGGGAAGGTCCGCCGGATGAATCGGCTCTGGCAGCTTGCCGGGACGCAGCAGAGCATATTGGTGCGCTGTCAAAGGAACGAATCACGCAGGAATTTCTAAAAATCCTGGCTGTAGATAAGCCGGTGGATATCCTATCTTTAATGTTTGATAACAATGTCCTTGCTGATATTGCGCATGAGAGCTATCACCCTGAAATTCTGGGAAGGGTTTCAGACGTTATCGCACGGCTCATTGTCCTGTCAGGCTTTGAAACCGGGTATTTGAGCGTGCTTGAAAGCTATCTGATCCTTTCCAACCGGCAGAAAAAATCTTTTTTAGCAATTTTGAAAGCGCTGGAGATGTTGGGTTCTACTTCAGAAAAGTCAGTTAAGTTATTGATTTATAATTATGGTTTTGCGGTTTCCGAGCAAGCTGTTCTCTTGTTTTTGGCGCAAAGGGATGAAAATGATCAGGCTGCGATGGGGTTGGTTCAGTCGTGGCAGATTCCTGTGTTTCCCCTGTCTGGTGACGACGTGATGCAGACCGGTCTTCCGGCAGGGCCGGAAGTGGGGCGTATTTTACGTGAGATTGAACGATGGTGGATGGATCAGGATTTTATGCCCGATCGGGATGCGTGTTTGGGGAAATTGAAAGCTCTGTCGTAGTCAGCCAATCATATCCAGAACCCATTGGCGGAGTTCCGGGTCATGTTTCACAGGTTTGGTTTTCTTTTTGTCTGACTTGCCATCACAGGCCTTGTCTTCAAATTCTTTACCCATGGCTTCATCCAGTGTGTCTTTGATTTCCTTATCCATAAATACAACTCCCATATAGTTAGTTGTGCGCTGTTCGAGGTACTTTAATAGCATGGTCCTTGTGTTTTGTAAAAAAGAGACGTTTCGTTTGTTGTTATGTTAATTATTTGCATATAACGACAACCTCTAAGGCCACTTCGCTTCCGGTGGTAGGGACATGAGAATGGCTTCGGTGTTGCCGCCTGTTTGGAGTCCGAACTTCGTACCCCGGTCATAAATCAGGTTAAATTCGGCGTAGCGACCCCGCTTGATTAGCTGATGCTCGCGCTGTTCGTCCGTCCAGTCCTTGTTCATGTGGCGACGGACTAGTTGCGGATAAATATCAATGAAGGTGCGTCCGACATCTTGTGTGAAGGCAAAATCAGCATCCCAGTTTCCTGAATCCAGATAATCATAGAATATGCCGCCAATACCCCGTGCTTCTTTGCGGTGCTCAAGGTAGAAGTAG
>JAJFGQ010000029.1 GCA_021776075.1 Alphaproteobacteria bacterium
TCGCACCTCACCGTAGCTTTTCGCAGCGTACCACGTCCTTCATCGCCTCTGATCGCCAAGGCATCCACCAGATGCACTTAAGCACTTGAATTCAAACCACGCACAGAATTAAATCTGCTCAATCCACACAATCACGAGGAACAAGCAAGTTCAGCTCTGCTTTATATGCGTCGTTTTAGAACTTATTCAGCTATATTTAACAAAGATCAGACATTGGAGTTCATAGTGCAGCTACAGGCGCAGCCACACTACAAAATATTCAAAATGTAATCACATAAAGTGACCACATATTGATGTCTTTTCAAACCTATTTACGATGTATAAGAACCGAGGAATGGATCATTCCTCATCAAAACACCCCAAAAGATGTTTTGAAGAAAAATGGTGGAGCCGAGGAGGATCGAACTCCCGACCTCCTGAATGCAAATCAGGCGCTCTCCCAGCTGAGCTACGGCCCCTCAATAATAAGAATATGGTGGGCCAGGGAGGACTTGAACCTCCGACCTCACCCTTATCAGGGGTGCGCTCTAACCACCTGAGCTACTAGCCCGTGCAACCATTATTTAGGCAATCACGGACCGGACAATAAACCCAGACCGGCTGATCCTATTTGGTTCTTCTATGCAGGAAAGAAAAGATACGTAGACAGCAACGCCGATTTATCTCTCTCAAAGAGAGAGATAACACGCCAAACACATCCTTAGAAAGGAGGTGATCCAGCCGCAGGTTCCCCTACGGCTACCTTGTTACGACTTCATCCCAGTCGCTGACCTTACCGTGGCCCGCTGCCTCCTAATAAAAGGTTAGCACACGGTCTTCGGGCAGAGCCAACTCCCATGATGTGACGGGCGGTGTGTACAAGACCCGGGAACGTATTCACCGTGGCATGCTGATCCACGATTACTAGCGATTCCAACTTCATGCTCTCGAGTTGCAGAGAACAATCCGAACTGAGACTGTTTTTAGGGATTTGCTTGGCCTCGCGACCTCGCTGCCCATTGTCACAGCCATTGTAGCACGTTTGTAGCCCTACCCGTAAGGGCCATGATGACTTGACGTCGTCCCCACCTTCCTCCGGCTTGTCACCGGCAGTCTCGCCAGAGTGCCCAGCATAACCTGATGGCAACAGACGATAAGGGTTGCGCTCGTTGCGGGACTTAACCCAACATCTCACGACACGAGCTGACGACAGCCATGCAGCACCTGTACATTGTCCAGCCGAACTGAAGGAAAACATCTCTGTAATCCGCGACAAGTATGTCAAGGGTAGGTAAGGTTCTTCGCGTTGCGTCGAATTAAACAACATGCTCCACCGCTTGTGCGGGTCCCCGTCAATTCCTTTGAGTTTTAACCTTGCGGCCGTACTCCCCAGGCGGTGTGCTTAATGCGTTAGCGGCACCACCGAAGCCCTAAGACCCCGACAGCTAGCACACATCGTTTACGGCGTGGACTACCAGGGTATCTAATCCTGTTTGCTCCCCACGCTTTCGTACCTCAGCGTCAGTTCCCGTCCAGTTGGCCGCCTACGCCACTGGTATTCCTCCGAATATCTGCGAATTTCACCTCTACACTCGGAATTCTGCCAACCTCTCCGGGACTCTAGTTATGAAGTTTCAGAAGCAGTTCCAGGGTTGAGCCCTGGGATTTCACTCCTGACTTTCATAACCGCCTACGCACGCTTTACGCCCAGTAATTCCGAACAACGCTCGCCCCCTTCGTATTACCGCGGCTGCTGGCACGAAGTTAGCCGGAGCTTCTTCTGTGGTTACCGTCATTATCTTCACCACTGAAAGAGTTTTACAACCCGAAAGCCTTCTTCACTCACGCGGCATGGCTGCGTCAGGGTTTCCCCCATTGCGCAATATTCCCCACTGCTGCCTCCCGTAGGAGTCTGGACCGTGTCTCAGTTCCAGTGTGGCTGATCATCCTCTCAAATCAGCTACTGATCGTCGGCTTGGTAGGCTTTTACCCCACCAACTACCTAATCAGGCGCGGGCCCATCCCTTGGCGATAAATCTTTGATCCGGAGATATTATACGGTATTAGCAGTCGTTTCCAACTGTTGTTCCGTACCAAGGTGTAGGTTCCCACGTGTTACGCACCCGTGCGCCACTCGCCCCGAAGGGCTCGTTCGACTTGCATGTGTTAGGCCTGCCGCCAGCGTTCGTTCTGAGCCAGGATCAAACTCTTAAGTTTGATTCCAACTACTTCAGAAATTGTCTACAACACTTCTGAAATAGAAGTGTTTAGAGACCTGCTATGCGTCATGTTATAGCTAAAAGCTATAACTGCGTTAGTGATACGCTGACATAAAACAGGTCTGATTTTGTGTGTTCAACACATCTCTGGCATCATGCTTACACATGATATCAGATCCTCAGACGCTGCTGCCTGCGTATCTTTTCTTTCCATTCACGATGTCCAAGAACCATAGTCCGCTTTCACTTTCGATCCAGCGCAATAAAAAGGCCGGGGCAAAAGCCCGACCGCTCAAATTAACGAGTTGCATAGATATAGTGAAATACACAACTAACGTCAACCTATTTATTCACAAAAGTGGGCGAATAAAAAGCAGCGATCAATCCTGCACGCTGCCGAAGCCGTTTATATATAAGCTCTTCCTTATTTTGTCAAAGATATTCTTCAAGTTTTTTAAAAAAAAGTTTTTTACGTTCAAATTATCCATGAAACAAACGCCGCGAGAGAAGCGAGCGCGCCAATTAACAATACATACCCACCCCCAATTACCTCCGGTTATCCTCTGCTTTAGCCCACCCCTCTTCTTCCTTATCTTTCTCTTCGGAAGAGAACGCAAAGCTGAATAACCCTATATCGGGGATTCACATGACCTAATGAGACGCGTATACTAAACTGTAAGACACCTTCAATTTTTTGGTTCGGCCATGTCTCTTCGCTATATTTCTTCATTTATCCTTCTTGGCTTGTTTCTTTTTATAAATACGCCCGTGGTGATTGCACAATCAGCTTTGTCGCAGCCATTTTCACCATGGATGGAAAGAAAACAAACCATCAATGAGCCTCTGAACAAGCCCATTGTGGAACAAATCAAACAGAGTCACAAAAAATCGCGCAAACATCTTTCCGCCATACCGAAAGCACCTGTCCTGACCCCCGAGGACACACGGAAAATCATTGCGCAGATTTACAGCGACACTGAACCACCGTCACGTCTTGAACAGACCTATTCGGACAGGATCGTTGATGAGCTTGGGCAATTTGGATATGACCTGTTCGGCACACCGGAAAAAACCAGCGCGCCAAACCTCACGCCTCCTGCCGGCGCCGTACAGGATGACTTTGTCCTGAATAGCGGCGACAGGCTGGATGTTACGTTCCGGGGACAGCGCAGTGACCGAAAAATATATGATATTACAAATCAGGGCACGCTAATTATTGACGACCTCCCCCCTCTTCCGGCCGCCGGACGGACAATAGGGCAGCTCCGTCAAAGCCTAAACTCTCAAATGACAAGACTTCACAACACAGATGTTTTCATCTCTCTTGAATCCGTCAGACAGATCAATATCCTGATCGTCGGACAGGTTCATGAACCCGGGCGGCAAACGCTAACCGTTTTCCACAGCGTTCTGGATGCTCTGACTCAGGCGGGCGGTATTAAAAAAACGGGCTCCTTGCGGCAAATCAAACTGGTCCGTAATGGCCGCAGCACCATCATCGACCTTTACGGTCTTTTGATCCATGGCAGCACGAACATGGACCTACAACTGCGCGACGGCGACCGGATCATCATACCCCCCATCGGCCCCACTGTGGCCATTGCCGGTGGTGTAAAACAACCCGGCATCTATGAAATTCTGCCCGGATTAAAGGGTATGAAACACAAACCACAACAAACCAGCAGCCTTCTTTCCCTACAGGACATGCTTGATATGACGGGCGGCCTCCTGCAACCCGGACAGAACCGTTTTCTAAAACTGGGCCTAACCGAAAATGGTAGCGAAATAGTCGAGGAAATTTTTGATTCCTATCAACCTGTTTTCAAAAACGCGAGTATTCTGATGGTTGCCCCCAGCGATGAAATGCGCGTGGGAACAATCGAACTGGCCGGCCACACACGTCGTCCCGGACTACACGCTCTGACACAAGCAAAAACACTCTCCGCCCTGATCGAAAATGAAAAAACATTCGGGCCGGACATATATCCCCTGATCGGTGTTATAGAACGCTGGAACGAAGGGCAGCTTGCCAAACAACTGATAGACTTCCCGCCTCTTCTCGTGCTGAAAGGGCAGTTTGATAGCAAATTACAGGAAGGCGATGTGGTTCACCTTTTCTCCCGGACGCAAATACTCGCTTTGCAAAGGCCTCAGGAAGAAGAAAACAATGAGATGATCGCCGTGGGGTCGCTCATGGCTCTGCCGGACGAGGATGCCCTCAGCGACCCGGTCATAGCCTCCTTTCTCAATGAACACGGCGTTTTTATACGCGGCGCCGTACGGCAGCCGGGAACATGGCCCGTTGCCGAAGGCAACAGCCTTAAAAACCTGATTGCCGTTTCCGGGGGCCTGACTCTTGAGGCCAATACATCCAATATAGAGCTCACGTCAAACAGACAACAAAAGGCAGCACAGCGCCTTACCATCAATTTTAAGGAAACCGATCCGGGCACGGTCATGGTTGGCCCCGGGGATACTGTTCGTATCAACCAGAAATTCCGCAAAGTCGAGGATAACAGCGTCCTGATCATTGGCGAAATCAGCCACCCCGGCCGTTACGACCTGATGCCCGGCGATACAATGCTGCAATTACTGCGCCGGGCCGGAGGCTTGAGCGCACAAGCCTACCCGGACGGCACGATCTTCAGCCGTGAATCCGAGCGCAGAACCGAAGAAGCCCGCTTCCGTGCCAAAGCGCAGGAACTGGAAATTAAACTTGCTGCCGCCCTGGAGCAGGATGACGAACCGGACACCGCGCAAATTAACGCCGTACAGGGGCTTGTCACGCAGCTCAAACACGCCGAAGCCGTAGGGCGCATTACTGTAGAATCAGACCCCGGCATGCTATCCACACAGCCGGAACTCGATATTCTTCTTGAATCGGGCGACCGCATTTTTGTTCCGAAAAGACCCCTCACGGTCAAGGTCAACGGTGAAGTCCTCTCGCCTGCCAGTCTGCAATTCCGCAAAAACAAAGGCGCTCGTGATTATATCATGGAAGCCGGGGGTTACAGCTATCACGCCGACAAAGACCGGGTTTTTGTCCTCTACCCGGATGGCAGTGCCCAGCCTTTGCAAATTAGCCCCTGGAAGCACAGCCCGCTCTTTATTCCGCCGGGTTCCAGCATCGTCGTACCGCGTGACCCCAAACCCTTCGACTTTATTGAAGCCGCAACAGATATCAGCCAGATTTTTACCAATCTGGCCATTACCGGCATTTTCCTCGATGACATCCGGGATGATGATTAAACGCATGCTGTTTTCAATCATCACCGTCACATATAATAATCTGGAGGGCCTGAAACGCACGCAGGAAAGCCTGCGCGCCCAGAACAATCAGGATTTTGACTGGATTGTAATTGACGGAGACTCTAATGACGGCACCGTTTCCTGCCTGAAAGACACGGGTGCCTGGTTTATTTCCGAACCCGATCAGGGCATTTACGATGCCATGAATAAGGGGATTGAACACGCAAAAGGCGATTACCTGCTTTTTCTTAATGCCGGGGACGAACTGGCCGCCCCTGAGATACTGAGCAATATAGAAGCCCTTACAAAAGGACAAACACCGGACTTTATCTATGGCGATGCGCTGGAAGAACGCGCAGAAGGTCCACCCGCCTGCAAACCGGCTCGTGCACACACCAAAATCGCATGGGGCTTGTTTACCCACCATCAGGCCATGATCTACCACCGGGAGACGATTAAGAGACTCCGTTACGACCTGAAATACAAAATTGCTGCCGATTATAAATTCACGGCACAATTTTTAAAAAACTGCTCACATGTCGTGTATTACCCGCATCCCATCTGTCTTTTTGAAAGTGGCGGCTTGTCACAGCGACAAGCTCGTGAGGGGCGCACAGAACAATCGGAGATTCGCCGCGCCGAAAAGCTGACCGGGCGGCTTATGGATTTCATCATTGTATCTTTGCAAAAGCTGGTCTGGGCCGGAAAGATGTTTTGCCCGCAGTTCTACTGGTTTATTAGAAAGGGTCGGGGCCGCCCCGCAAAGCATCCTTCATGAAAACTTTCATTTCACGTGCCTTCCTGAATTTCTTCCACGTCATCACTGCAAATGTTGCCGTAGCGCCAGCTTCGACGATTGCCATTTTGGGATTACGGGAGGCAATACTGAACGCTGCCTTTACACCGAAAAGAAGGGTCGAAGCGGCACAAAGCTTAAAGCCCGTCGAACCAGCTTTCGCACTTTGTAGAAAATCTTCAAGCAAATAAGGCGGTAAACGGCCCAGTTTTTCTTCTGTTGCCTTATCCCGCGGCAAATCCAGATGATCCTGGAGATCCTGTACCAGCTTCTTTTTCTGTTTATCTTCATTCATAATTCATGCTCCCTTGCGATCAGAAACGTTGTGGCACAGATCGTCACCATATGTAAAGCGATTTATCATGTGGTAATAATGAAAACGATCACGAGCAAAACGCCACCCCGCCAGACCATCCAGAAAACCGCCTTTGGCAATATAACAATGTAAAAACGCCAACAAAGGCCGTCCCGGCAAAGTACGAAACAATATTTTAAGAACCTGCCGCCAACGCACCGGGTCTTCCGGCCATGACTTTTTACGATTCATCCCGGCTTCCCACTGTGCATAGCGCTTATGGCGCGTTTCCCAATCTTCACCGCTTTCATGGATATAATGTAAAAGAGGCGCCTTTAACCGGCCGATTTTTTCCTTTTCACAACCGGATTTTAAAACAGGCTGATAATGCGCTTCCACTTCAATCCCGCCTTGAATATCCAGTTCGTCCACCACCGGAAAAGCCAGCTTATGCCGGTCAAGAAGCATCAATTTATTATTAAACAGCCCGAAACGCAGCGCCTTACCGTTAACAATATTGCGGCCCTTCACAAAATACCCTGCACAGGAAGGTGATCCTGTCAAAAAAAGGGAACGCATTTCCCGTACAAGCGGTGACGTTACAACTTCGTCAGCATCCACCATAAAAACCCAGTCATATTTAAAGGGAAGCTGCGTAAGGCACCATTGCTTCTTTTTTGGATAAAGCCCATTCCATTTAAACGGTACAACACACGCACCGGCCTCCGCCGCCAATGATACCGTATTATCGGTACTGCCCGAGTCAACAACGAAAACTTCACGAAAATTCTGTAAGGCACGCAAGCAACGACCTATGACCACCTCTTCATTGAGAGTCATCACAACGACACTGACCGGAATTTTAGGACATAAAATCATACAAACGATTTTCTAGAGGCGTAAAACACATAACCTAGAAATGCACCAACCATGGTCAGGAACACGATCACCAAAGGCCGTTGAGGCCACACAGGCTTGACCCCCGCCGAGGGCGGCTCAGCGACTGTAGCGGCAAATGGTTCATTCATCGCCAAAATCATACGCACCTGCTCCTGCTCCATCAGCAAAGACGTCAAAACACGCTTGTGATCGGGATGTAATGTACGATCCAACGCCCCTTCTATATATGTGGCTCTGTTCTCTGTTCTGGCCCGAATGTCCTGACGAATGATATGATCTGCCGTCGAATGAAGTGCATTCAAAAGATAGACGGCGAAATCCCTATCCGGATGTGAATAGACAACACGCTTTAATAAACTGTCCCCCACCGGCTCAATCCGTACATTCTTTTGCAAATAAACCGCCAGTTTTTCAGCGCGATCAATAGGTGAAATCGTACCGAATTGCAGATGACGGTCCTGCATGACCCCTGCCCGTATCCGTTCATCCTCCATCAATTGCATAGCCACAGAGGTTTCCCGCAGGGTATGTTCAAAACGCATAAAATCGGTTGAATCACTGGGGCCGAAACTACGGGCAACATATTCCAGCGCAAAACTGGCATTCTTGGGAAACAAAGCTGAAATATCCGGCGACCCTGCCCGTGTCTGGGGACTGATAAGCATCGTTGCCTTATACTGAGGTACAGACACCCACAAATAGAGCAGAGCCAGAATAAAGCCCAAAACACTCCCGACAAAAAGGAACAAGCGCGCCGACCAAATATCCTTTATCAGGTCGGCTAATGTGATTTCCCTGTCTACGGCGGCAACATCAATCACGCCGGCCTCCTTATAGCCATTTCCATCAATAATCGGACGGTTTGTGGCTGCGGAAAAAGTCGTAGCACAGAGATCGGTGCCCGTATATGAGACGCTGCGGTGTTATCCCACCGCAAGACGAATAAACGGGTATCCGAACGGCTTTTAACGCGCTATCCAAAGGACAGGACTCTCAAAATCGATCTATCTCTTTTTTCGTCACTCATTATGCTCTGCATAAATCGCTCCTCCAAAAAACACATCTCATCTTCTCATCCCTCCTGCAAAGCAGCCGATTATTGATGGTAATGGCTATAGAGCAGGCTGTGGAAAGGGAATGACGTTGTTTCCGTTTATTTGTGCGCCGGTTATTTGCTCTATGGGCCTTTGATGCGGTTGTTCTTCCGTGTGGCCGAGCGCGTATTCTGCACAATCCTTGTGTGAATCAGCCTGTAGAGCCAGAATATCACAAAGAATAGCGGGCACGGCCAGTGTTTCATCCAATTCTGAGCCTGTATCTCCCAGCCATTTTGTCAGGGACTCAAGGTCTTCAGGAATGTGGCAAAGAATTTGATGGAGCGTATGATTATCCAGCGGTGTGTTTCCGCTTTCGTGAGCGAGCCAGAGCGGCCCGTATTCATCAACAATCTTGTCGGCTTTGGCGCCCAGTGCCAGTGCTGTAGGCATATGAGCGGCGTGAGCGGCAATATGTTGTGAGCATAAGGCAATGCACAACAGGGCCGTATCAGGCTCCAGAGAGCCGATGACGTCATGCAGGGTGTATTCCGCAACGTCATCCAGCGGTTCAATACCCTGTAGCATCTGTGACACAACCATAGGCACGACAAATTTGACATGCAGGCTTGCCAGTTCTTGATCATTTAGCTGTTTCATCCCCAACTCCGTGTTTTTTATGTCCCGTTTCTCCTTTGAACTGTTGTACGCTTCATAAATGAATAAGATATTAACGTTATCCGGTTTGTTATAACCATTCCCATCAATAATCGGACGGTTTGCAGGAGGGATGAAAAGATGAGATGTATTTTTTGAAGAAGCGACTTATGCAGAGCATAATGAGTGACGAAAAAAGAGATAGATCGATTTTGAGAGCCCTGTCCTTTGGATGGCGCGTTAAAAGCCGTTCGGATACCCGTTTATTCGTCTTGCGGTGGGGTAACACCACAACGCCTCATATACGGGCACCGATCGCTGCGCTACGA
>JAJFGQ010000030.1 GCA_021776075.1 Alphaproteobacteria bacterium
GGAACGAGGCAGCATGAAGCCGCACCCTAGGAAGAAGAATACATCCGCTGGAAACCGTCAGTGACCTTGGCCACAAAGGACGGGTCTTTATCACGATAGTAACGCGGGTCGCGCATCATGGCGTGCAGAGCCTTTTCGTCATTGGGTTCAACTGTCTGCGCAGAGGGGGAAAGGGAAGGCTCTTCACCCTTCATCATACGATGCAGGGCCATAACGCCTTCAAAGGAACCGGAGAGGTTTTCAAGAACTTCGGGCGGCAGGTTTTTCTTACCAAAAGCCAGTAATTGACGGGACATTTCACGGAATTTTTCCGGTCCGCCAAAGGCCGCGCTCAAACGCTCCATTTCACGCTCTGCCTGAAACTCCTGCGTGATCTCCAAAATCACAGGCACCAGTTTTTCAGCCGCCAGATCGTAAACAGCCTGCACCTGATCAGCTGTAAAGCCTTTCTCATGCAGGGACTTGTTCATATCAGAATCAATATCGAACAGGCCGTGGCTTACATCAACATCATACTCATCCGACGTTTCAGGCAAGCCCATCATGCGCATAATGCTCATACGGTCTTCATCTGTATCCGGGCGGGGCATCATGGAAGAAAGCTTACGCTCAAGCTCCTTATAAGACGCGATCAAAGCCTCTATACGAATTTCACCTGTTTCCGGGTTACGAAATTTTTCAGGAATATCAGCAGCAGAGAGGGACTCAGCTTCCACCTGCCCTGCCATTTCGATTAAATTTTCGTTTTCATTTTCAGTTGTATCGTGTTTCATCTTTCGTTTCTCCTTTTGTTAAAGTCAAAATTCTTGTTATGCCTGCCGTCCGCGTTCGATCAGGCGTATAATCGTCGCCATCAGTGCCCGTTGACCTTCGAGATAGCGCAACGTGCTATCCGGTGCTTCCATCGCCACAGCACGCGCAAAGACCGTGTTTTGCAGATAGGCCAAAAACTTTTGCCCGTCTTCGGTCGAAAATAACCGGGCGGCGGCCTTCTCTATGTCCTGCATCTCCATACGCGGGGGTTCGGGCAGGATAAAAGCAAAACGCTTACGCTTTTTTCTTTGGATCAGCATCCGTATCGGATTCAAAATCATCGTCATTCTCCTTTTCTTCTTCTGGGGTTTCTATTCCGGTGTTCGTGAGTAAAACGTCCTTCAGCAAAGCTAAAGCAGGGTCTTCATTTCTGATTAAATCGCTGGGCACACCAAGGGACTCACCCAGAAAACGCGCGGCCGCAGGAAAATTAATGCTGCCGGAAGCCTCCGGTCCCATGGCCATAACAGACTCAATCCATGACAGCGTGCTCTGCACATTGCGCTGCCCCTGTGCCCGTGCCAGCGGCGCACGGTAATCCAGCTCAACAAGCTGTCCGTCAATGTTCATATCCGGCACTTCACCGCGACGGCGCAAAATGGCAAACGCCCGTTTAATCATGGGAGTCATCATTTCAGACTGCAAACGTCCATAAGTCGCGCCCAGAAGCAACGCCATTTCTGATGAACGTTCCAGCACTTCTGTGGCCGTCATACGCGGTCCGGCAACTGGTCCTAACCTGTCAGCAATGAGGGCGCGGCGAATGGAACTCCGCAAATCCTCCAGAACCAGCTGGGAAATATCAAAACGGCCCGGCATTTCAAGAGGGCTTAAGCCCTTGGAACCCACTGCTTTGGGTATAATCGTTCCGGGTTTTAGTTCAATATTGGCCGGGTTTAACACACCGTCATCATCAGCCTGCCAGATACCGGTCACGGCGATCGAAGCATTTTTCAGAATGAGCTCGACGACCTTATTCGCGGTTTTAATATCAGGCAGAGCCTTCATCACCGGAGAACGTCCGTAAATTTCACCGGGTGATTTCAACCAGCGGAACGCAATCACAGGTGACTCCAAAAAACGCCCTTCATGTAAAAGCACAGGTGCCCCGCTTTCAAGCAAACAGGCTTTAAAATCAAATGTGCCCAAACTATTGGGCAAAACGCTTTCCTGTACTTCAAAACGCCGCTGAGAGTCTTTTTCTCCCTGACTGACAACAGCCGGAGGAAGCTCCGCAGTAGCATAACGTTCCCGCAATTGTGACAAGGTCAGGGATACCATACGGAAAGAGCCGTCAAGAAGGCCGCTTTCGCCCTCTTCCAAAGTAATCCGGTTTAAAGGCATTGCCGTGAATTTGAAGGAGGAAAAGCTGCCCGGCGGGGTTTCTTCAAGAACCAGAGCCGCCGTCCCGCCCACAACAAGGTCAAGGTAACATTGATGCATTTCGACAATAAAATTGGAGCGGTCAAAATGTGCCTGAATCGTTTTTGCAGCCTTTTCCAGCAGCGGTGCAATGTCTTCTGCTTCTTTTGGTGACAGATCGGGACCGGGCTTTAACCCGAACCACTGCGTCCAGGGCGGCGTTAAGTTACCCAGAAGGCTGGCTGCCAATTGCTCCACCGCATCCATAGCCGTGGCATCATACATTCTATCCGTTTTGGCCCCCCCCGGCTGAGAGGAGGAAAAACTATCCCGTTGCGGCAAAGCAAATTTATAAGCCTCCTGCCATAACGATTCCCAATTTTGCCGCCGGGCCACTGCCGCCTGAAAACGGCGTTGAACAGCATCAAGGTCAAGACCGATAAAAGCCTCATTCTTTTTTGCAGGATTTATCTCTGGCGTTTGTAAAACTTTATTTTTCATGATTATTCTCCCAAAAGAGTTTTACGCTGCGGCTGCGTACTTTGATTCAAAGCACCGCGCAAACTGCTTAAGACCGTGCTGGAACGTCCACGACGGCGATCCAGCAGGTTATTCTCCCGCCGTTGCGCCTGAACCTCCGTATCACGCGCGCCTTCCGATGATCCGGCGATATCTGTTGTTGTCTCAGCAGGCTTGCCAATAGAAGCCAAAGACGGAGCCGATGGCGCCGCCGCCGGTGCAGCGATAATAATCGGTGCGGGCGCACGCGGTGATGAAGGTGACGCTGTAAACCGAGAAATCAAACTTCCCATGATAGTTCTCCTTTTTTTTCATGCAGTAAAATTAGGTGGCGATAAAGCTGCCACGGTGTAAAAATAAACCAGTTGTGAAGACCCAGAACGCGCTTGACGGCCTCTACACAGGTAAACAAAGTAACCGGCGCAGGATTGGCGCGCGTGCGGCACAAAGAGGCAGGAACAATCCGTTCCCCCCTGTTTTCCAGCCAGCCGGGGAAATCAAAATCATCAGACAAGTGGTAATGCACCAGCACTTCGCTGTGATTAAGCAACGGATCAAAAGACAGCCAATGCCTGCCATCATGCAGCAGCACAAAACAATGCCGGAAACCGGGCTTAAGAAACCGCAGCCATGCACGGTCTGCCTGACCGCTAAAAACAACCCATGCCTTTTGTGTTAAATCTTGTGCGGGTGGATAGTTATTCATTCTGCCGCCTCCGCAAAAGAAGGCGAAGAAAGAATGCCCTTACGCTGTAAAACAGGCTCCATACGCTCCAGAGCTTCAACCCATAATTTATGAGCCAAAGCTTCTTTTGCCCGCTCAGGATCGGGGGGCATCATACGGCGACCGTAATGACGCAGGACCAAAAGATGATCCATGAGCAAACGGCGTTTCCTGTGTAGCCGATCCAGTACTTTCAAAATATCTGTGGGCTCACAAGGGCGAGCTATCAAACCCGTTCCCATTGTAAAACGAGCGCCATCATTACGGGCCTGCTGCGCCTGTATAAACCAGAACCACAGCTCCTCCACGCTATCAAAAGGGATCGTTTCAACGTCCGGCTGGGCTATAGGGGAGTAATATTCTGATACGCTCATCTTGTCCTCATATTCATGTTTTGTTCTTCTTATGTTCTATCTATGCGGGAACAAAAAACAGATGTCAAGAAAAAAATAGGGTTTTATTCCTATTTACCTGAGCGGCTTTTAATGGGACTATTGTCCTATGTTTACTCATAGTGACATTTGGTTGGCGATTGACAGACTCGCAGAAACCGCAGGATACTCCCCGTCCGGGCTGTCTAAAAAGGCTGGATTGGACCCCACGACCTTCAATAAAAGCAAGAGAATCAGTGCCGATGGAAAGCCGCGTTGGCCATCCACAGAAAGCATTGCAAAGGTTTTGAATGTTACCGGTGGGACGATGTCTGAGTTTTTAAGCCTGATCGACAAGAAAGAAATCTTCCAGAGCGGCGATCTCGTACAGGTCAAAGCAGAAAATGGTGAAACTGTGGCCGGGAAATTGCTGAGCCGCGGTTAAAACCGCCCCCTATCAAAGACATGACAAAGAATATCCACCTAAAATCAATAATTCCAGACACTAACCGTGACGCAACCTGTCAGCCAAAGAAATCACTTCACCTTTTGGTGTTTCATCCACAGCATATCCCATCAAACGGGAGCGGACCGGCTTTTTGGTCCGGGCACTATAGTCAGCAAAACTAACAATATTGCCTGTTTCAAAAAAATTACCGCCTGCTAATGCTTGCATTGCCTGATCATGGGGAAAATATCCGTCGTTATTCATGTCGTCCTCCTCTGTTTTTTGTGTTCCCGAAAAAATGGGTTAACAATTTGTTAATACGTTATGAAAACTGTTATAACGCCGAATGTACGTTTATGTCAAATTAATTCTACAAAAGGAAAGATTCTTTCGTTTTTTATAGTTTAGAACTCAAAATTCCTGCTTTTCGTGACCATGGGCTCTCTGTTATGTTGCCTCTATCAAACCCGTCGAGGATTTAAACAAATGCCCGATATAGCAAAGAAATCAGCCGGCGCGCTGCTAGACACAGAGTCCGTCCTCTTTAATGCCAAAGAACCCTTTACCTACACCTCCGGGAAACAGGGACCGGCCTATGTCGACTGCCGTCGTCCCATTTCTTTTCCAAATGAGCGCACGATATTAATGGATTTTGCCGCTGACCTTATCCGCCGGGACTGTGGCCCTATTGATTACATCGCCGGGGGAGAAACAGCCGGTATTCCCTATGCCGCTTTTATTGCCGAACGCCTGAACCTGCCCATGCTCTATGTCCGCAAAAAGCCAAAAGGCTTTGGCCGCATGGCGCAAATCGAAGGCTGCATGGAACAAGAAGGCAAGCGTGTTCTTCTGGTGGAAGATTTACAAAGAGATGGCGGCAGTAAAAAGCTCTTTGTTGATGTTCTGCGCAATGCCGGCGCTATTGTTGAGCATGCTTTCGTGGTCTTTCATTACGGCGTTTACCCGGCCAGCGAAAAAAACATGACCGACATGAACCTCTCCCTTCATGCTCTAACAACATGGTGGGATATTCTTGCCGTTGCGAAAGAGGAAAAACGTTTCGATACGGAAACATTGCGGGCTGTCGAGATTTTCCTGAATAACCCGGATGAATGGAAGAAGGAACACCATGAAGCTTAAAAACAATAGAGATGCGGCAATAGCAGCAATTCCAGAAACAAAGGAAGCCGCACAAAAACTCACTGACATTTGCCATGGCCTTGCCCATACGGCAGGCTGGTGGCACGATCTGGAAACAAATAAACCCACAACGCGCCCCGTACCGGAGCTGCTATGCCTGATCCATTCGGAAATCTCCGAAGCGCTGGAAGGCTATCGCAAAGATTTAATGGATGACAAGCTTCCTCATCGCAAAATGCTGGAAGTTGAGCTGGCCGATGCCGTCATCCGCATTTTTGACATGGCGGGGGGACTGGATATGGACATTGCCGGGGCTCTGGCTGAAAAACTGGCCTATAACACGGACCGTGAAGACCATAAACTGGAAAAACGGACAGCTACCGGTGGCAAAAGAATTTAAGGCAGTCATTTAGGCGGGACGAAACGGCATCCGTATAATCTTGCTATGCCCGTGCATATCTGTACTGCCCGGCCGCTTCATAAATGTTTTCTTCGCTTTGTGTTGTTGCAGTCTATTCAGCATTCTACGGCTTTCCCAATCGGCCCTGTGCGAAAAGTTCAACGCAAATCCTGTGTTGGTATCCTTAAATAAAACCACAGCTTTTGTACGATCATTATATATCGTATCAATCTTATCAGGATTTACGGCAGCAAAAGGCTTATCATGCAAAACGCGCAATGCACTGTTTAAGGACCCTAAATATTTTGCCAGTCGTTCGGACTCTTCCTGTCCCTGAGAACCCAGTTCAAGGAAAAATGTCTTTTCCCCGTCACGGGCACAAATTCCAACAAAGTAATTCAGCGCCCCGGACACATACCCTTCTACGTAATCCAGATTATCACCGGTAAAAATAGCGACGGTGCTTTTAAGAAGATCCTCATGGCTCATATCAGATACAGCAACCAGCATTTCAAAATCTCTTCGTGTGGCCTCATTGAATGTTTTATCTAAAAACATCATTTTTCTACTCCCTGCCTAAGAAAGTTTGACATATATATCTTTTCATAATAGATTGCAACATGGATTACAACAAAACGACCCTGTTTACGGGATATTGATTTCAAATTATGCTATAAAAGAGGCTCAGGTTTACAACCCAATGGACAACACACCCTTGAAAATACATTTCCACGCTGCGGATACAAAAGAAGCCCAAACGGCTTTTGATGACTTGCAAAAGCTATACGGGCAAGTGTCACCCGATAATGCCGAAGCCATTGTTGCACTCGGCGGCGATGGCACATTATTACGCGCGCTGCACGAATTTTATGAGAAAGGCACCCCCATTTACGGTATGGATCGCGGTTCTGTCGGGTTTTTGCTCAACCCCTACAATGAAAAAAACTTGTATGAACGCCTCAATGGCGCACAAAAAGCAACGCTTCATCCTTTGCGTATGGAGGCTCAGACAAAAGACGGACAAACGGTTGAAGCCCTGGCTTTTAACGAGGTTTCCCTATTCCGTCAAAGTGGATCTGCCGCCAAAATCCGTATTTCTGTCAACGATGTTGAACGCCTGCCGGAGCTCATAGCTGACGGTGTCCTCGTGGCCACACCAGGCGGTAGCACAGCCTATAACTTTTCTGCCAAAGGACCGATTATTCCGCTATCAGGTAACCTACTGGCCCTGACACCTTTAAATCCCTTTCGGCCCCGGCATTGGCCCGGCGCCCTGATCCACCATGAGTCCATCGTCAGCTTTGATATCCTTGAAAAAGATAAAAGATCCGTCAGTGCGACGGCTGATTTTAAAGAGGTGCGGGATGTGACACATGTCAATGTCAAAGAAGCCCGAAATATCGGAGTCACCTTGCTTTTTGACCCGGATCACCACCTTGAAGAAAAAATCATGAAAGAGCAGTTTCTGCCTTAGAGCCAGCCTCTTTCCTTTCCCGAATTAGAAAGGGATCACTAAAAATATTCTTTGAGGAGACGCCAGCAAGAAAAGCTTTCTTTTTCAACAGATTGACCATATCCGGTGCACCGCAAAAATAAGTGCGCAACTCTGTTTTATCAAGAGGCTCCAGAGCCTGCATAACAAACTGGTCCAACGGACCAATGTGAAACCCTGATTTGTGGTTCCCCCTATTCAAAATACAGGGTGTATATATCAGGTTTCCATGCTCCTCTGACAAAGCCTGCAACATATCGACATGATACAAATCATCCTCTTTTAAAGCGCCATGCAATATATGAATATCACCCTTATGGCCTTGCTTTAAAGCATCCAGAACAACACCCTCGAGCGGCGCCAGTCCCGTCCCCGTTCCCGCCAACAAAAGCGGGAAAGATTGATCCTCATTTAAAGCGAGATAAAAACAGTCCCCCGCCGGACCGCGTATATGGATTTTATCACCTGCTTT
The DNA here is from genome assembly GCA_021776075.1 of Alphaproteobacteria bacterium. Lineage (GTDB taxonomy): Bacteria > Pseudomonadota > Alphaproteobacteria > Micavibrionales > Micavibrionaceae > JAJFGQ01. The sequence goes on from JAJFGQ010000030.1 coordinate 7,742, forward strand.
TGCCTCATCGCAGGCCCAAACGCTCATCGCGCCGCTTTCTATTCTACGAATATGTAACTCTAAAAATCCGTCTTGCTCAAACAAATTAGAAACGGAATAACTCCGGACAACAGAAGTGCCGTTACGCAAAATACTTATATATTGACCGGCTCGACAGGAAAATTCGCCTAATAGCTTCAAGCGTAAAGCAACAACATTGTGACAAAGCTGCTCTTTATAAATAATTTCAGCTTCAATCGTTGTCTCCGCCAATGAAGGCAAAGAAACGTCCATGTCTTCATCCGGCACACACTGACAAGCCAGAAAAAAATTTTGTGCCTTCAGCGTTTCTTTTAAACCTTCTTGTGCCTTACTATCGAGAGAGGAACCTTGTGCCTTCATCAGGCAACTTTGACAAGCTCCGGCTTTGCACGAATTCGGCACATCCTGTCCATGACGCAAAAGGCCATCAAGGACAGTCTCCCCATCCTGAAGTGCATAAATATTATTTTGATAAGAAAGCTTCGTCGCCATAACAAGTTGTTATTAGCGGTTTAAAACATCATCACGCGCACCATTCGCAATGGCGGCTACTTCTGCAATATCAGCATCCGCTACACCAAGCTCTTTCAAAGTACTTCCCAGATGTTCAATCACAGCATCAACATGAGAGTCATTTAAGCCTTTTTCAATAAGATGTTTATGGCCCTCACGCATATCTTTGCCGGTATAGTTACTCGGTCCACCAAAAACCATAGTCAGAAAAGCTTTCTGCTTGGCAATTTGACCGTCCATATCCGTTTCATCAAAAAACGGGCTTACATTGTCATCGGCCAGCATTTTGCGGTAAAAAATATCTACAGCAGTGTCTACAGCAGGTTGTCCGCCCAGTCGTTCATACAGTGTTGTCATACTCTCTCTCCTTAAGTTCAAATACTCTTCTCAGACACCCTTCATTCTATACAAAATACAACGGCATTTTTCAATGCCTACTTTTCAAAACACATCTCCAAACGACTAGATCATGCCACATTAATGTCTGCATTTGACTTCATATACCACAACAGCAAAGAAGCTGCTGTGCGGTATGGTTCAAAACGCTCACCCTCTCTCTGTACGCGTTTTTCATCAGGCCGCTCGGACAGACCAAGATATTTTTGCAAGCCTACCTGTATTCCCAAATCACCGGCAGGCCAAACATTGGGACGCGCAAGACCAAACATCATATATATCTCAGCACTCCACCGCCCAAAACCTTTGAGGGCCGTAATAGCCTCATAAACACCCTCATCGGAAAGATGCTCCAGAGCCGCCGGATCAAAACGTCCCGCCCTGATAGCCTCGGCCAAACCACGAATATAACCGGCTTTTTGAGAACTTAAGCCAAATTCCCGCATATCATCATCATGCAATGCCATGACAGCATTCGGTGTAATGCAGGGCATGGTGTTTTCAAAACGCTGCCACAGCAGATCGGCCACATGGGTCGAAAGCTGCTGCCCGATAACAATACGAACCAGACCCGCAAAGTCCGCTCCGAAGTAAGGCCAGTCAAAGGTCTTATAATCAACACCCAGAGTGGTGAACACAGGATCATTGGCTAGAAGATAATCCAGACCATCATGGATTCTGGGAATCTGATGCAAATAGGAAAGATCAGGGCTCAAGTTCCACCTTATAGTCTTCAATCACGGGGTTTGCTAAAAGCTTTTCACACATATCCCTGATACGCCCCTCTTCCGTTCCGTCAGGAACATCCAGTTCAATCACCTTACCTTGCCTGACTTCACCAACGCCCTCAAAACCCAGACCATGCAAGGCGCCGCCTATGGCTTTACCTTGCGGGTCCAAAACACCTTTTTTCAACATAATACGAACTGTTGCTTTCATAAACTAAGCCTTTCCCGGTTTTTTTGGCGGTGTTTGATTTACTTTACGTAAGCGCCGCTCACGCGCCAGCTCATTCTCAATCTCCCCCAATGAAGCGACAAGCTGTTCATTGATATTGCCGCCTTCTACGATACCACCCTTCGGCACAAGCCCCAGACGCTCAGCAACCTGCTGATAGGCATCAACCAGACCGCCTAACCCTTCACGAAAACGGTCTTTATCCAGCTTTTCACCGGTCTTGATGTCCCATAAACGACAATTATCCGGTGAAATTTCATCGGCCAGCATTAAATAAAGCTCCCCATGCTCGCCCCATAAACGACCAAACTCCAGCTTGAAATCTACCAATTGCAAACCAATACCCGCAAACATCCCATTCAGGTAATCATTCACCCGCCAGGCCATAGCCACCATTTCTTCCAGCTCAAACGGATCCGCCCAGCCAAACGCCATGATGTGATGCTCATTTACCATGGGGTCACCAAGGTCATCTTTTTTATAATAAAATTCAATCAAAGGCTGCGGCAAGACAGTCCCTTCTTTAAGGCCGAGCCGCTTGCACAAAGAGCCCGCCGCAATATTCCGCATAACCACTTCAATCGGGACAATATCAAGCTGCCGCACGAGCTGTTCCCGCATATTCAAAGACTTCAGAAAATGAGTAGGAATACCTATCGCTTCCAGACGAGTCATTAAATGGGCTGAAATCCGATTATTAAGGACCCCCTTCCCCGCGATCACCTCATGCTTTTCACCATTAAAAGCCGTTGCGTCATCTTTGAAATACTGTATGACCGTACCCGGCTCAAGCCCTTCATAAATGATTTTGGCTTTACCTTCATACAACGCCTTGCGCTTTACCATTAAAACTCTCCGGATTCTTTATTGTGCCGACCATATAAACATGGATTTAACACTATTCCAATGCTACAAAGCATGATTGCAGGATTTGCCCTGCGCTTTTAATTCAGGAGTATTACACATGTCCAGCTTCGAAAAACGCAAAGATACGTTCGAGAGCAAGTTTGCCCATGATGGAGAGATCATGTTCCGGGTTGAGGCCCGCTGTTGCAAACTATTCGGTGTATGGGCAGCAGAACAAATGGGATTAACCGGTCCTGATGCGGAAACCTACGCCAAAGAAGTCGTTGCCTCTAATCTGGAAGAGCCCGGCTTTGACGATGTTAAAAGAAAAGTTGTGCCCGACTTTGAAACCAAAGCTGTGGATGTCTCGGATCACGTGATCGACACACAACTTGAAAAATTCATGAGTGAAGCCAAAGAGCAAATCATGAAAGAAAGCGGCAACTAGTATTTCCGCATAGGATCTCCGTAGCGAAATTTGCCACCGGCAATATGAGGCACTGGTTGCCCCGTAAATCTCTGTTTGTTTTTGTTGACATAATTTTTAGGTTACGTTAAATTCCAGCCGTTTAATGATTTCAGTTACAGGAGTTAGATTATGGAATCCCAAGAAAACAACATGACCTCTTTGGAGGAATTCACGGCAGTGAGCAAGCGTACAGGCGTTAATATAGAAGATTTGCGCCAATTGCCTGCAGAGAGCTTAACCGCTTATTATAACAAGACATCAACGCTGGCATCAGGAGGATGGGCCGTGGTCTCTGCTGTGGCAGCTCTTACTACAGCTGTTGCGGCGGGGCTTTGCTTTAACAATAGCGAGGGAGGCTTTCTTACAGCCTTGGGAATGGGCAATGCTCTTTTTTCCGCTTTGAACTGGACGCTTGCCGCGAGCAGTTTTTACGGCCTGATCAACAACCAGGAAGAAAGCGGAAAAATTCAGAGCGAGATCGCTTCAATGACTTCTGAAGATAAGCCGCCTGTTGTAAAAGGGAAGACCGAAGTTCCTTTGATGCAAGCGGGCCACTCATAACCAAGACCCAAGCTGTTTAAGCGCGCCGCTCGGCACCCTGCGGGGTGACGATGAGGTGTTTTTATTCTTAATGAGCATAACGACTGTTAGAAAACACCATAAGAAAAAGCCCCGAACCCGGGGCTTTTTTCAATTTTTTTATGTTCCCTTATTCAACTCGCTGGTCGATTATATTTCTTAATTTTATGTTCGACCACGAACTCTCTCAAAACACAGAAACGCTCCGCGTGCGAGAGAAAAATCTAACTAGATACTGGTAATACCTAGGAGTCTTAAATGAAGTTTTTTCCCTTGGCAAGCAAAAAAATTACGTTTTATCACTAAAAAGGTAATTTTATTGCGAAAATTCAAAAAATTCCGGGTAAAACTTCTGATTTTCTCAATCTTGCAAATTTTTCTGAGGATGATAAACAGGAGAGATGAAAACATCTATTATCCTGTTCCCGGGAACCAACCGCGAAAAAGATATGGCCATGGCTCTAAAAAGAGTCACAGGACACGATCCCGCGCTTGTCTGGCACAAGGAAACCGATCTGGGTACTCCTGACCTTATCATTTTACCCGGCGGGTTCTCTTACGGCGACTATTTACGCTGCGGTGCCATGGCCGCCCATTCCCCCGTTATGAAAGAAGTGATTGCTTGCGCTGAACGCGGCACACGCATACTAGGCGTTTGTAATGGATTCCAGATGTTGATCGAAACGCACCTTCTCCCCGGCGCCTTGCTGAAAAACAAGACCCTTAAATTCATCTGCAAACATGTCAATTTAAAAACAGAAAACGGAGAATCCGAATTTACGAGCAAGCTGGGGAAAGGCTCTGTCATTAACGTCCCCGTTGCTCATGGCGAAGGAAATTACTTCGCCAATGACGATATACTGCATGAACTCGACGATAATGACCGCGTTGCTTTCCGCTATTGTGACGGCAACGGTGCTGTCACAGATGAAGCCAACCCGAATGGTTCTACTGCGAATATCGCGGGGATCATGAATAAACGTAAGACCATCCTCGGCATGATGCCGCACCCCGAAAACGCAACGCAGGACTGGCAGGATAATAAATCCGGCCTGCTTTTATTTGAAAGTATTGTGGAGGCTCTAGCGTAATGCAATTTATTCTTATCGGATATGATGGAAAGGACGACAAAGCCCTTGAACGCCGCATGGCGGCAAGAACAGACCATCTGACCCTGGGCGATCAAATGATAGAGCGGGGAGAACTGGTTATGGCCACCGTCCTCCTGAATGAAGACGATCAAATGATGGGATCGGTCATGCTGGTCAATTTCCCATCCCGTGAAGACCTTGATAAGTGGCTTGAAACAGAGCCCTACATCACAGGTGATGTCTGGCAAAAAACAAAAATTTTCCCTGCTAAACTTGGCCCGTCATTCGCGCATCTACTCCAAGGATAGAAAGATGAAACAGGATCAAAATCTAAAATGTGTGTTTTGTGACATTGTCTCCGAACAGGAGCCTGCAAGCATTATCTATGAAGACGAAAAGGTCGTTGCCTTCATGGATTTAAGACCTGTCCGGGCCGGGCAATGCATGGTTATTCCCAAACAACATATCGATCATTTTACAGATATTGCGGATGACTTGTCCGCACATATCATGACCGTAGGGCAAAAAATCGGGCGCACAATGCGGGAAACGCTAAACCCGCAACCGCTCAGAATTGGCTATGTCGTACACGGCTTTGGCGTTTCTCATGCTCATCTGGTGATTGTCCCTCAGCACACAGAAGAAGACATCACCTCCATTGAATGTCTCGATGTCAAAGATGGCGCCATTATTCCGGCGTATGACAAACTATCTGTGCCAACAAGAGACACGCTGGACAAAACAGCCTCTATGCTAAAAAATGCCCTCTCCTGACCTCTCCACCATCAACCGCATTGCGATTGTCGGCTGTTCCGGGTCCGGCAAGTCAACATTAACGCATGAGGTCGAAACCATTACGGGTTTGCCGGTCTGTCATATCGACCAGCTTTTCTGGTTGCCGAACTGGGTCGAGCGCCCGACTAAAGAATTTCACGCCCTGCATGATAAGCAGATACAGAAAAAACAATGGATTATGGATGGGAACTGCACCTCCTTGGCAACAAAACGGTTTGAACAGGCGGATTTAATCCTGTTTTTTGATTACCCTCTGCGTGTTTCCTTCTTTCGCATTATCAAACGCATTATAACAACCTATGGGAAGAACAGACAGGATATGGCCGATGGCTGTCATGAGCATATTAATTTCCCGTTCCTGCGCTATGTCCTGAACTTTCGTAAGGAAACAAGGCCAAAAATCGTGAAGGCCCTGACAGCAACAAACAAGACACAAGCCTGTATCACCTTCAAAACACAAAGTGATGTTGACGATTTCCTAAAAACCCTTCGCATTGCTGCCTCTTCGCGGTAAAAAGAAACCATGACCAACGCTGCTATACAAAAACACAACCACCCCGCTTTCAATGAACCGGACGTTACACCGGCGTTGGGGGCCGAACACGGGTTGAATGAGGATGAATACAATCTCATGCTCTCCATCATCGGACGGGCGCCAAGCTTTACCGAGTTCGGCATTTTCTCCGTCATGTGGAGCGAGCATTGCAGCTACAAATCCTCTCGCCTGCATCTGAAAAAACTACCCACGGAAGCACCATGGGTGATTCAGGGACCGGGAGAAAATGCCGGAGTCATCGATATCGGTGATAATCAGGCCGCCATCTTCAAAATGGAATCGCACAACCATCCTTCCTTTATCGAACCCTATCAGGGCGCGGCAACGGGCGTCGGTGGGATCATGCGTGATGTGTTTACGATGGGCGCGCGGCCCATCGCCAATATCAATGCGCTACGTTTCGGATCGCCGGAACATCCCAAAACCCGGCACCTTGTTGATGGTGTCGTGTCTGGCATTGCGGGCTACGGGAACTGCATGGGCGTACCAACCGTTGGCGGCGAAGTCAATTTCCATCCAAGCTATAACGGCAATATTCTGGTCAATGCCATGACGGTCGGCATTGCTGAACATGACAAAATTTATTACGCACGCGGCGCAGGAATAGATCAGCCTGTTGTCTATGTCGGCTCCAAAACAGGCCGGGACGGTATTCACGGCGCAACAATGGCGAGTGCTGAATTTGAAGAGGGCGTGGAAGGAAACCGCCCCACCGTACAGGTCGGCGACCCGTTCACAGAAAAACTGTTGCTTGAAGCCTGCCTCGAACTCATGAGTGGTGACGCCATTATCTCTATTCAGGATATGGGCGCCGCGGGCCTGACGTCATCTGCTGTGGAAATTGCGGATAAAGGCGGGATCGGCGTCGCGCTTGACCTTGACCTTGTGCCGCAACGTGAAGACATGATGAGCCCTTATGAACTGATGCTCTCTGAATCGCAAGAACGCATGCTCATGATCGTAAAACCCGGCAAGGAAGACATGGCCCGTGTCATTTTTGAGAAATGGGATCTCGATTTTGCCGTAATCGGGCGCACAACAAAAGAACAACGTCTAAAAATCAACATGTACGGAGAATGCTGGTGTGATATTCCCGTACCGCCTTTAGTTGATGATGCGCCGGTTTATGATCGCCCACAAGGCCACTATCCAAAACCCGAATCGATAGACCCAATCGCCTACTCTATCCCCGATGGCTCAGACCTCCATAGCGTATTACACACATTGATTTCCTGCCCCGACATGGCCTCCAAACGCTGGGTCTGGGAGCAATATGATCATCTGGTTATGGGTGAAACGGTTGCCGAACCTGGACAGGCCGATGCCGCCATCGTTAAAGCCCCCCCTTTATCCCCCCCGCAAGCGGGGGGGATAAAGGGGGGGAAGGCACTCGCCATATCCTCCGACTGCACCCCGCGCTATTGTCAGGCTGATCCGTTTGAAGGCGGCAAACAAGCTGTCGCCGAAAGCTACCGCAACCTCTGCGCGTCCGGTGCCCGCCCGATGGCTGTTACAAACAACCTGAATTTCGGCAACCCGGAAAAGCCGGACATCATGTCGCAATTTGTCGGTTGCGTCGAAGGCATAGCCGAAGCCTGCAAAGAACTACACTATCCCGTTATTTCCGGCAATGTCAGCCTGTATAATGAAACCAGCGGCGAAGCCATTTTGCCAACCCCTGTCATTGGCGGCGTCGGCCTTATCCCGGACTGGAAAAAATCCATGAGTCTCGGCTTTAAGGCACCAGGCGAAACAATTATCCTGATCGGTGAGACAAAAGGCCATTTGGGGCAATCACTCTATTTACGCGAAATTCACGGCCTTGAGAAAGGTCCGCCGCCGCCCGTAGACCTAAAAGCCGAACGCTGGCATGGCGAATTTGTCCGCCGTCTGATTGATGAAGAACTCATTACGGCAGCCCACGATATTTCCGATGGCGGGCTTCTCTGTGCCCTTGCCGAAATGGCCATGGCAGGAAATAGGGGTGCAACACTGACGATTGAAAATAATGACCCCGCCTTCTGGTTTGGTGAAGATCAGGCCCGCTATATCGTGACAACAAAAGACCCTGACGCTCTTCTGGCCCTTGATGAATGCAAAGCCTTTCCCGTCATGACACTGGGGAAAACAACAGAATTTGACTTAAACCTGCCAAACGGTCACAATATATCTATTCGGGAACTGAAAGAACTTAGTGAAAAATGGCTTCCTGCCTATATGGCCGCCTAGTATGGAAGGACTACTTTAACTGTGCTTGTAGACTCGGCAAAAATAGAACGTCTTATCAGTGAAAATATTCCTGATGTGACCGTTAGAATGTCAGACTTGCGGGGCGACGGAGAACATTTTTCAGCTTATATCTTGTCCCCTGCTTTTGCTGGCAAAACACGGATTGAACAACACCAGATGGTTTACAAAGCACTAGAGAGCCTGATGGAAGATGAATTGCACGCACTAGCTATACAAACAGCCGTGCCGGAAGAGTAAAACACTGGGAGAATAACAAATAATGGAAAACATTATCTTTGATCGTATTCGAAAAGAAGTGGGCAACAACGATGTCGTTGTCTATATGAAGGGCACAGCCATTTTTCCAAAATGCGGCTTTTCTGCCGCCGTCGTACAAATCCTTTCGCAACTTGGCGTACCTTTTAAAGACATCAACGTCCTTGAAGATAGCGACATTCGGCAAGGCATAAAAGATTTTGCAAATTGGCCGACAATCCCCCAAATGTATATAAAGGGCGAGTTTGTCGGCGGCTGCGATATTATCCGGGAGATATACCAGACTGGTGAGTTACAAAACACCCTCATGGAAAAGGGCATTATTCCCTACGAAGCGGCTTGACTTCCTGATCAAACAACACCACATCACTGGGCTATATTATTAGCCAACATCACCCAAGGAGTATCTCGATGAGCAATCCCCTACAAAATATTACGAAAGACCTGTCCAAAGAACCACCGCGCAGCCCACGGGAAAAATTGGGCGGCTATGTTATTGCCGCGCGGGCCGTTGATAAATGCCGGGCGGAAATCACCGGTACACTCGGCGAGTATCATGCTGATTGCCCGCTTGACAACATGTGGTTGGATTTTGCGGGTATCACCTATAACGACCTTAAAGCCAAAGTTGCCGAAGGGGCAACAGACGAAGAAATGGGCACATGGATCAAAGAACACGCGAACCAGAATGAACGGATTGACGTCATCAAATGGAACAACTCTTTTCTTGATAAACGCCTATCTGAAATGCCTGACCACCTTCAGGAATATATGGAAGATTACATCGCAGAATATGTTCCCAAAGGAAAAGTCGTCTATCATTTCTTCGATATCTACGACTACGAAGAAGGCCGGTTGTAGAGCTTTTTACATCTACATCCGTGGCAGCTTTGCATCCCGGTGGATAGAACAAGACATGATCAGGCCAAACCCGATCAAAACAGCCAGCATTGCCGTACCGCCATAGGATACGAGCGGCAACGGCGCGCCTACCACCGGGATTAGCCCCATAACCATCGACACATTAATAAAAACATAGAGTGAAAAATTCACCATCAGGCCGAAGGCAAGCAAGCGCCCGAAAGCGTGACGGCATTTAAAAGCAATCCAACCGGCATAAACAAAAAGCAAACCAAACAGAGCCAACAAAAGAAGGCCGCCAAACAAGCCCCACTCCTCCGCCCACAGCGTAAAAATGAAATCAGTCTGTTTTTCAGGCAAGAAATTCAAATGACTTTGCGTTCCGTTTAAAAATCCTTTGCCCCCAATCCCGCCAGACCCCAGCGCAATTTTGGACTGCATAATGTGGTAGCCTGACCCCAAAGGATCAGACTCAGGATTCATAAATGTCAGCACGCGCTGTTTCTGGTAATCATGCAACATAAACATCCAGGCCAGAGGGATAATAGCGGCCAAAGCAGCAAAGCCTACACCAAACAGCCAAAGAGGGGCTCCCGCTACAAAAAACACAGCTATTCCCGCCATTACAATCATCAACGATGTGCCCAAGTCAGGCTGCAACATCACAAGCCCTACCGGTAGCAAAATCAGTAAAACCGGAAAAATAAGAAAACTCAGCCGCCGTATATCCTCAGAAGCTGCCGCATGAAAATAGCGAGCCAACGCCATAATGACAGCAATCTTCATGAGCTCGGAAGGCTGCAACCGGATCACCCCCAAATCAATCCAGCGCTGCGCCCCCATACCGATATGGCCCATAACCTGTACGGCGACCAGCAAAAGCAGCCCTGCGATATAGCAAGGATAAGACAAACGCAGCCACCAGCGTATATCCACCAGTGCCACGATGATCATGCATGTTACGCCGACAACAAAACGGAGCATCTGCCGTGAAGCCCAAGGATCAATATGGCCGCCACCCGCTGAATACAGCGTAGAAAACCCAATACCCGCCACAGCCATCAAAAGCAGAACCAGCCCCCAGTTCAGATGCTTTAATTTTTGCCCTAAACTAAGAGCTGTATGAATTTCAATAGCCTGAGCCATTTTAATGGCCTCTCTTTGTTTTTAATTTGGGTTTACGCGGCGGCGGAGAAGCAAGATTCGTCGTCTCGCCATCAGGCAATAAGGGCGAGGCAGCAGGATCACGCATTTGCGCCATCTGAAGAAGATCATGACCGATAGGTGCTGCCGTAGATGAACCGCCGCCGCCATGCTCCACGACAACAGCACAGGCGTAGCGCGGCTTTTTGATCGGCGCATAACCGACAAACAAGGCATGGTGACGTAAACGCCATGGCAAATCCTTATTCAAAACACCTTCCAATCGTTCTTCCGCTGTAATACGCCGCACTTGTGCCGTACCGGTTTTACCACCCATTTGAAACTGGGGGTTTTCCATACGGGATTCATAGGCTGTACCCTTGGGATGAGAGATAACTCTATTCATACCCTTTACAATCAAATCCAGATGACGCTTCTTAAAATCTATCTTCGGCCAACTTACATTCGGCACCGGCTCCTTACCTGTAAAAGCCGTTATCCATGGCTTCACCGCATAACCGCCATTGACCAGACGTGACGTCATGACAGCTAATTGCAAAGGCGTTGTTTGAATGTAGCCTTGCCCGATACTGGCAACAACCGTCTCCCCCGGCTGCCATGGTTCACCAAAATGGCCCATCTTCCAGTCTCGTGTCGGCAACAAACCCGGACGCTCCTCTTTCAATTCAAAATCAAATTTTTGTCCCAATCCCAATTTATGCGCATATTTTGTTAAAGTATCTATCCCGACATCTGTTGCCATCTTGTAAAAAAACGTGTCACAAGATTCAGTCAGAGCATCAACAAGGTCAACACGTCCATGCCCCGCTTTTTTCCAGCAGTGAAAGCGGTCGCCGCCAAAATCATAATGGCCGGGGCAATGAGCACTGGTATTTCGGGTAATAACCCCCTCCTCCAAGGCCGCTAGTGCCGTTACCATCTTAAACGTAGACCCCGGAGGATACTGCCCGCCAATAGCCTTATTATTCAGAGGCAGCCCCGGATTCGCGAGCATTTCTTCCCATTTCTCTGCGGACAAGCCCCGTATAAACAGATTAGGATCAAAAGAAGGCGCAGAAACCAAAGAATAAACGCCCCCCGTATAAACGTCCATAATCACAGCAGACGCGCTCTTTTCCCGAGAAATACGCTCCTGCACAAATGTCTGCAATTCGGAATCAATGCTCAGTTTAAGTTGCTGGCCGGACCGAGCCGGGTGGCGTTTTAATTCCCTGACTTCACGCCCGACAACATTAACCTCCATCTCGGCTGTTCCTGTCATACCACGCAATTCCTTGTCATAGGTTTTTTCCAATCCCGTTTTGCCAATCCGAAACCCCGGCAACGTCAAGACCGGATCCCCCGTCAACTCCGACCGGCTAACCGCCCCGACATACCCCACCAAATGCGCTGTGGAATTACTATGCGGATAGTGACGTATCTCGCCAACATCAATGGAAATTCCCGGCAAATCAGGAAGATTGACCTCTATTTTAGCAACCTCTTCCCATGTCAGGTTATCTTTAATTTCCAAAGGCACAAAAGATGCCGTTTTTCTGGCCTGTTTTACAATACGCCTGATGTCCCTTTGTGTTAAAGGCACCAGTTTTTGCAAATGCGACAAAGTCTTTCCCAGATCAACACTTTGCTCCGGTACAGCAAGAACCCTAAAATTTTGTTCATTTGATGCCAAAGGCACGCCAAAGCGGTCTAGAATCCGTCCGCGAGTTGGTGCCAGCATCTTGATATTAATACGATTATGATCGGATAACATCTTGTAGTGCTGCCCCTGAGAAACCTGCAACCAAGCCAGTCGCCCGCCCAGAATCCCCAAAACACAGCCCTGCAAAGCCCCCACAAAAAAAGCGCGGCGTGTAAAAGATTTGGTGCGGTCATGATCTTGTTCCATCGCAACAGAGTACTCAGGGAATAGCTCTGGAAGCAACAGGAAGAAACTTATGCGTAAAAACAAGTAACAAGGTTACAAAAGGAAACAAAAACAGGCTTAGAAAAATCGCAGCTAAAACAGGCGTAAAAGAGAGCCACTGCATGTGAAAAAAGCCAAATAACACCCACTGCATAACAGCATAAATAAATGCTACAAATCCAAACACAGCCCATATAACAATATAAGGCTGCCCCATTAAAAACCGGCGCTGGTCCCGTACAATCCACTGTGCCACGACCAGAGCGAGGGCATTTAAGCCTATCGGCATACCCGACAAAACATCCATCAGCAGTCCGGTCGCAAAACAAAGAAAAGGCGGGACAAGCGTAGGTCTGTATATAGCCCAGTAATAGACCGCCATAAGTACAAAAAAAGGTTTAACCGTCCCGACATAAGGCAAAGGAAGAAATGTCAGGCTCAGCAAAAATAAAAACAAAAACAAAAGCTGCGGAACAAGCAAACGTGCCATCGACTCCAGCTTTTTTAATGATAAATCCGTGTTTCTCATCGCGCCACCGTAATATCTTTCTACAAACCGCCCTGGCCGCCCTGGCCGCCCTGACGCAAACGGGGGTCCTCTGCCTTATCCACAATCCGCACAAATGCCACACGATTTAGATCGGCAAAAAGACGAACGGCCGGCTGACCGTTATCATCCCTGATAAATTCGCCAATCGGTAAACCCACAGGAAATAAACCACCATGGCCAGATGTTAAAACCCGCGCTCCATCCTGTATCTGACTGTCCGGCAGCAAGTGAATCAAGGACGGTAAATCGCTGTTACTGCCCGCCAGAATAGCACGGTCAAAGGACTCTCCCAGCATCACGGGAATACGGGAATTTATATCAGTTAAAAGAAGCACACGGGCGGACTTACTGCCCGCCTCTACAACGCGTCCGATCAGGCCATCTGCGCCCAACACTGCCTGCCCTGCCTGCACCCCCTGATCCTGTCCTGCCATAACCAGAAGACTTTTAACATACGCATTACCGGAATCAGAAATAACCCGCGCCGTAATATAGCTGTGTTGTGGTTCCAAATGAATATTCAACAAGCCCTGCAACGATTCATTCTCGGACTTTAAAAACAACGCTGTTTGATACCATTCCCGCAAACGGGAATTTTCCTGATACAACCGGGCATTCTCAGCCTGTAAAGCCGCAAGCCCCGTAACAGCCTGAACATAGGATGCCGCCTTGTAAATCGGTGCATTAATAACCGTCAATAAAGGAGAAAAAACATCAGTCGTCCCCATTCTTACACTGGAAAAGTGAGCAGGACGGGCCATAGAAAACAAAAACAGGGAAAGCGCCAAAATCACAAACAGGAAAGACGCCATACGCGGCCCCCATAATAAAAAGGGCAAAGCGAGAGATGAGCCTTTTGTACGTGGCCGTAATTTCAAAATTCCGTTCCTTATCAAAGGATAAAAAGCACTACCCGGAAGCTTAAAAAGAATACAGAAATATGCAATATCTTTTCACAAAACTTTACAGGAAAAATGGTTATAAAGCAATGGGTTGGGATGAGGCTGTGGATAAACGCCTTCTTAGGGTCAGGACTTATTAATTATGTCCACTCTGCGCCCGTTAAATTTTTGATGAATGCTTGTGAAAACCGTGCACGGACATAGCCAAAGCTATGGTGATCTTGCCTGACGCTGTAGATTTGTTCTTCAGGGGCAACAGAATTGTACAAAATTAATAGGTCCTGACCCTAGTAACTGTTAATCAGAACATTCCGAAGGCTCTTGATCTCTTCCAGAGCATGCCCAGTCCCTAAAGCAACACAGGATAAAGGGTCATCGGCAATTGTGACGGCCAACCCCGTTGCATGGCGCAGGATATAATCCAGATTGGTTAACAATGCGCCGCCACCCGTCAACACAATACCTTTTTCAACAATATCGGAAGCCAATTCAGGCGGCGTATGCTCCAACGCAACTTTTACAGCCTCAACAATCTGCCCCACAGGTTCACCCAGACTTTCCGACATCTGCCGTTCAGTAATGGTGATTTCCTTTGGCACACCATTCATCAGATCACGGCCTTTGATCTCCATATGACGGCCTTCACCATCGCCCGGCGCACAAGCCGAACCAATTTCCTTTTTAATACGCTCTGCGGTACTCTCCCCCACCAACAAATTATGAACCCGGCGAATATAAGCGATAATCGCTTCGTCCATTTTATCGCCGCCCACACGCACAGACCGTGCATAAACAATCCCACCCAGAGAAATCACGGCAACTTCCGTCGTTCCACCACCAATATCAACAACCATCGAGCCTGTCGGCTCGGTCACAGGCAGTCCTGCGCCAATCGCCGCCGCCATCGGCTCTTCGATCAATCCGACCTGCGAAGCGCCGGCGCTTTCTGCCGATTCAACAATAGCCCGTTGCTCAACGGCAGTAGAACCGGTCGGCACACAGATAACCATCTTGGGGCTAACAAAAGAACGGCGATTATGCACCTTGCGGATAAAATGCTTAATCATGGCTTCGGTCACTTCAAAGTCGGCAATAACGCCGTCACGCAAAGGACGAATCGCCACAATATTCCCCGGCGTACGGCCTAGCATTTGCTTTGCTTCATTACCCACGGCGAGGATATGCTTCTTCCCCGCATTCATGGAAATCGCCACGACAGACGGTTCATTCAGAACAATACCCTGATCCCGTACATAAACCAGCGTATTGGCCGTACCAAGATCAATCGCCATATCGGCGGACATAAAACCAAAAAGTTTTGAGAACATGGATACCTGTTTAATCCGGCTAAACGGCAGAGTCTATAGAGAAATACAATCTGTTCACCAAAATAAAAGGCCTACCCCACGGCAGACCTTCAAAACAAAAGGATATAAAGAAGACGAGCCTCTTAACCCTGTCTGGCTTTAAAACGCTTATTGACCTTGTTAATCACATAAACACGGCCTTTGCGACGTACCACGCGACAATTACGGTCACGAGTTTTTAATGTTTTTAAAGAATTTGCAACTTTCATCAGTCTTATCCTACGGTCTTTAGCTTAAAACGAAGCTGGACACTACACGGGAAAAAACAAGATTGTCAAGACTTTCTAGCCTTACTATATAAAGGAAACACTCTTTTTCAGCTAGAATGAAACTATCTTGTTTGGAAGCCTCCCTCGTCTACACAATATGAAAGTGAGAAATTAAATGGATAGCGCAAATAAATTTGATGATATTGAGCTGCTTATAAGTGAAATAGAGCACATTAAAATCAATATAAACGACCCGTTGTTAGGGTCTGTGTTTTGGGAAGAATCGATGAAGTCGTTTATTGAGAAGCATGGCAGCACGTTGATCACACTTCTCCGCGAACTTGAACAACACCGTGAAAAAGAATAAAAAGCCCTTCTGAACAAACAAAACATGTATACACAACGACAAAAATACATATAACACATTGATTACAAAGGAAATAAAATGGTGCCCAGAGGCGGATTTGAACCACCGACACAGGGATTTTCAGTCCCCTGCTCTACCAACTGAGCTACCTGGGCACAGAAGGAAAATTAACTATGCGCTTATAAAAGAAAGAAGAGGCTCTGTCCAGAGGCAGATGTAAAAGAAATAAATTCTTACCCCATCGTGCTTTCAAAACGCTCCTGCAGGGGCGGCGTACGACGCTGACGCGTTACTTCCATAAACCCCAGATTGGTCATACCGTGAATCTGCACCGTACAGGGATCATATTCGTCAAAATACGGAGAGAGCGTATCCTCCAGCTTTTTCTGCTCGGCCTTTTTCATTTTCAGAAAGTCAATCACAACAGCACCGCCGAGATTACGCAAACGAAGCTGCCGGGCAATTTCTTTTGCCGCGTCCTGATTTACAGCCAAAGCCGGGCGGTCGTCCCCGGCCCGGTTAACATCAACCGCCAGAAAAGCCGCCGTCTCCTGAATAATAATGGTCGCACCGTTAGACAGGATGGCATAGGGCTGAAACAGCTCTTCGATCTGCCCGACAATATCCCTGAGTTCAAACAAGCCCAGATCCATCTGAGGGTCCGGTAACTCCACCGGTGTTATTTTCGTAACCAGATCAGGCGCATAGATTTCACACCATTCCTCGGCGTCCTGAAAATGATCCATTACGGTCAGTTCAATATTGTCTATTGTCCTGTTCGCATTGTCGCTAATCGTACGCTGGACGGCATCCGGCCCCAACATAATCAGCCCCATATCGTCGCCCGTAAAAAACTTCTGAAGTTCTGTCCACGTAACTTGCAGGATTTTAGCCTCCCGCGTTAAGATATCCGTCTGAGTATTGGCCGCAGCCGACCTCAAGATACAGCCCTCACAATCTTTCATGGAATCGAGCATCCCCATAAGCTGCGTCCGCATCTTCTTATCCCGAATGCGTTGGGATACCCGGTTATCTTTTTCCATCGGCATGTGAATGAGATAACGACCCGGCAAAGATATGTTCATACTGACACGCGGGTTTTTATCTTCCTCCGCGCCGAAATCATCATCCGGATTTTTCGGCAGGTATCCACTTTTGGCCTGCACAGCAATCATTTCACCAGGCTGCAATAGCTTTCCAATGGCGACATCGCCGCCTTTTTGATAGCTACCATCCTTATTCCAAATACGAACATCCGCGTTGTGCAGAAGCCCTATATTATCGCCGTCAAGATTAACAAAAGCAGCATCCATGGCTTTATCAATCCGGGCCACCTTCGCCCAGTATATTGAGCCCCAGCGCACCTCTTCTGTTACCGGATCAACCTCCAGCCCTTCCAGACGGCCATTTTCCAAAACAGCCACCCAGACGCTGCCATCCAGCTCTTCAATTAAAACATCCAGTTGCTTCGCCACTATAACTCCCTAAACTTTCTTACCTAGAATCTTCCCATCTAGAATCTTCATTGTATCATAAAGGGATAGTCCCACCACATTCGAATATGAGCCCCCGATAAACTTAATGTAACCTGCGGCCAACCCCTGAATAGCATAACCACCCGCTTTGCCCTGCCATTCACCAGACGCTATATACGTTTCAACATCCCTATCGCTCATATGCTTGAATTGTACAACCGTTTCAGAAACACGGCTGATGCTTTTACCATCCGGCTGAATAAAACAAATACCGCCAAAAACCTTGTGTCTACGTCCTGAAAGAAGTTTTAAGCAGAAGCGGGCTTCTTTGTCTGTTTCCGCTTTCGGTAAAATGCGACGACCACACCCCACGACCGTATCCGCCGCCAAAACAAAAGAATCAGAAGACTCTTTTGCAACAGCCAAGGCTTTCTCCTGCGCCAACCGTTCAGCCAGCTTACGGGGTAATTCACCTTTTTGTGGTGTTTCGTCAATAGATGCCGGAATAACCTTGTCAGGGTAAACCCCTAACTGCTCCAGCAAAACCAGTCGCCGCGGCGAGGCCGAAGCCAAAATAAATGCGGGCGCTTCAGATTTATTTTTCACGGAAAATAATACGACCCTTGGTCAAATCATAAGGAGTCATTTCTACGATGACTGTATCCCCCTGTAAAACACGAATACGGTTTTTACGCATTTTACCCGCCGTATGAGCCAAAATCTCATGGTCATTCTCCAGCTTCACACGGAACATAGCGTTCGGTAAAACCTCCGTCACAACCCCTTTGAACTCCATCAGATCTTCTTTAGCCATACAAATTCGCTCTCAACAGTCTGGAAACACAAGAGGTTTTGTATAACGGAAGCTGACCACGAATGCAAAGGGCTTTTCTTAAGCTACCTTTATACTCTGCAAAATTATCCTCAATTTAACCTCCAACTGCGCGGCAGAAAAAGGCTTCCTGATATAACCCGTTACGCCCGCTATTTTAGCTTCCATAACAGAATCTACATCCGTACGGCCTGTCACCATAAGAAATGGCACATCCATATTCACCGAACGCAACTGACGTAAAAAATCCATACCGCTCATATTAGGCATATTCCAGTCACAAATGACCAGATTGACAAAATCAAAAGCCGAATCCATAAAACGCAGTGCTTCGCGGCCGTCTTTTGCTTCAAAAGCCTGAGTAATCCCAAGCTCCCCTAACATGCTGCGAATCATCACCCGTGCGTCCTTCTGGTCTTCCACAACAAGGACTTTCAATTTTTCAAATGGCGTATCCATATTAACCTCTTTATTTCTTCACAATTTTTATTCACCAACTTCATGCCAACGTCCCATTTCCTGCCCGTGAGCAGAGGACTCGTCAGATTGACCTTTAATCTGCTGATGAAGAAGCTGCGCTAACATCTCAAACCGCACCGGCTTTGCCAGCAAACAAGCCTCTTCCGGCAATTGCACACGCGCCATCTGACCGTTGGCCGGATAGCCGCTCATAAAAACGACTTTCGTATCGGGCCGCACCGCCAGCATCAATTCCGCCAGCTTCACACCATTCAATTCAGGCATCACAACGTCAGTCAGGAGGAAATCAATCCCTCCCTCATGATCATCCTGCTTTAACAGCGCCTCATTACCATTCGCTGCAGAAATGACAGTCATGCCCAAATCTTCAAGCATATGACAGACCACAAACAAAAGATCTTCTTCATCTTCAGCCACAAGAGCCGTATAGCCATCAAATCTGATGCCCACTGCATTATCTTCCGTTTCATGGACTCCCTTGGCCACAGCTTTATCACTAACAGGGAGATACAAGCGCATACTGGTTCCCTGCCCTGTCACTGAGTGCACGTCAATATAGCCACCCATCTGCTGCACCATGCCATAGACCATGGATAACCCCAGACCTGTGCCTTTCCCTTGCTCTTTCGTCGTGAAAAACGGATCAAAAATGCGGTTTATGGTTTGCTGATCCATCCCTGTGCCCGTATCCGATACAGATAACATAGCAAAAGAATTCCCCCTTTCTTCCGAAGGAATTATGTTCGGCAAAGCCGACGGCACACACGCACTTGCTTCTACAATAATAGAGCCGCCATCATCCATTGCATCGCGGGCATTAATCACCAGATTCAGCAATATCTGACTCAACGCATCCTGACCACAGGATACAAGAACATTGTCCTGCCAATTGATAAGCAGATCAATTGAGGCATCCAGCAAAGGCACCATCAGATTTTCCTGTTCCTGCACAAGCTGCCCCAAATCAGTTACGCTCTCCGTCAAAATTTTATGACGCCCGAAGGTCAGGAGTTGCTTCGTCAGACTGGCTCCACGTCCTGCGGCCTGCTGGACACGTTCCAAATAATTTTTAGCATCGCTCTCATCCTCGACAACTTTAGATGCCATTCGGGCATAACCATCTATAATTGAAAGTAAATTATTAAAATCATGAGCCACACCACCGGCCAGTTGACCCAGAGCCTCAAGCTTCTGAGCCTGATAAAATTGTGCCTTTTGTAATTTCATCTCTGTCGTATTACTCAATAATCCGATAAACAAATCCGGCGCTCCCTTTTCATCATAAACAGGCGAAACCGTTAACTCGAACCATTCCGGCGGCTCTAGTTCCTGCTGGCACCATTCCATCGTGACTGTTTTTTGCTCCTTTAAATCCTGTAGCAAAACATCGGAATTCTCAACCTGCCCCTGCATAGAAAGAATATGAGGCCACCCTCTGCCAACCACATCCTCCTTGGAGAGCCCCGTCATTTCCAAAAAAGCTTTATTGGCAAAAACGACTCTGTTGGCCGGGTGCTTAAAATCGCTGATAGCTATGCCTTTGGAGGTGGCCTCCACCGCCTGAATAAGCTCGTGGTTCTCCCTGTTTAAACGCAGTAAATCCTCCTGCTTGCGTTTTAAATCAGTTACATCAGTGACAATAACAGCAAGACCGCCTGTCCGCGTTTTCTGAGCCTGAATAAGAGACGTCCGGCCATTCCTCTCAATCACTGCCTGAACATCATCCAGCATACCGGAGCCGGACACGGCATTACTGAGCGTGTCCTCCATATCCTGTTCCAGATCGCTGCTGTTGCTAAGCAAAAAGCCAAAGAAGCCGTCTATCGTGGACAACTCATCGCTATATTGCTGCAATTCAGGAATAAGCACATACGCTTGTTTATTTGATTTTTGTAACGTCTCATCACTTGAAAAATAAAGAAAGCCGCTGGTCATCGATTCAAGAGAGTCTTCAAGAAGAACAAAAAGAACCTGATGCTTTCTATGTTCTTCATAAAGCAGGCGAGTCATGCTCCAAACCGTTAACAAAAGAACGAGTCCAAAAGAGATATTAAAAAACAGTAATAAAAAAGGGCTCAGCTGCACCCCCGAGAGAGGTGCCATATAAAAAAACAGAGCTTCAACAAATATAAAAACGGAGATTACCGCTACAATACAGGCCATCACGGTAATTGTCTTCTTCACCGTCAATTTCCTAGTCCTCCATTTACTCTTCTGTAATAGCCTTTCACGCCCATAATCATTATATACACCCCTAGATTGAGTATTTATTAATAAAGCACATTATAGTCGTGCTCCATAGAGCAAAATAGGGCAAAGTTTTTGACATACTTTCGCATATGGCAGACACTTACACAGTGTCCTTCCTGTTGCCACGGGGCAGCTTTTGTCAACTTTTCATCTCAAAACCGGAAATTCATGAGCACGAAAAATCTGTGCCTTGCTGTGATTTTTTTTCTTCTTTTTTTTCCCTGCCATGCCATCGCAGGAAAAAACGCCACGCCTTTTTTTATGGGGACCCTGGGACTCAACACAGTCCCCACAGCCCGCATGGATGAAACAGGGACAATCAGAGGCTCTGTTTCTACATTATCCCCTTACGGCCATATCAATCTGGGCATGCAGATTGCAAAACCACTCTTTGTCAGCCTGCGTCAAACAACAGAAACTTCAAATATAAAAAATAGCGTCGGTCGCCTCTATCCCGGTCTGGATATCAAATTACGTCTTCTGCAAGAAGGCCGATACGCGCCCGAAATTGCTCTGGGCCTCCAATCGGCTTTAGGACATAAACGTATGGCTGCGGAATATCTGGTTTTCTCCAAACGTTATCATGACCTCGATTTTACCGGCGGCATGGCATGGGGACGGCTGGGAAGCGCCGCACACATTAAAAACCCTCTCAAAACCCTCCACAGCCGTTTTGGAAAACGCCGCCCTCTGGACGGTGAAAAACCCAATAATATCAGCAACTGGTTTACCGGCGAAGATATCGGCTTTTTTGCGGGAATTGAATATTTCACAAAAATTGAAGACCTGTCGCTCAAAGCGGACTTTGGCGCCGATCGTTACAAGGCAGAAAAGGCCGCCCTGAACTTCGATGTGCCTGATCCCTGGAGCATTGGCCTGAACTATGCTCATAACGACTGGACTGATGTGAATATCGCCCTTGTCGGCGCAGAAAAACTGATGGCAACCCTAAGCCTGAAATCGCCCTTGCGAAACTGGCCCGGCCTTCAAAAACAAAAGACAAAGCCTCTTCCTTTCCGTCATTACCGCACCGGCTTACCCGCCCCTTCTCAAATAACATCCTCCGCATCCCGTGACAATATCCTGCTGCGCAACACAGGCCATGATACGCAAGCAGCGTGGACAACAATGGAAGTCAGGCCCGATTCATCTTTACCACAGCAATTAGGCCGGGCCGCGCGGCACATGGCCAACCACAGCGGCGAAACTATTGAAAAGCTTTCCATCACCCCGGCCAGATTTGGCCTGCACGGTCCGGATATTCACCTGATGCGGCGGGATATAGAGCAGGCGATCGCCAAAAATCAGGGCAGCCCGCAGGAAATATGGCAAAATGCAGAGTTTCAAACGCCGACCTCTGGAGAACAAGTCCATAAGGAAATACTATCTCAGACAGCACAATATTTCCACTTTGTACTGGATCAGCAATTCAGCCTCTCCGAAGAAGATGAGGGCGTTCTATACCGCACAGCTCTCCTAACAGAAGGTCGAAAACAAATCACCCGCCGCCTAATGGGTGGTGCCGGAATACGCCTTAATGTGGAAGATAATTTGTATAAGCTGGACACATTGCGCCCTCGTTCCACAAACCCGGTCCGTAACAATGTTGGCGAATTCACCACACGCCGTGTCAGCATAGACAAATCATATCTGAGCTGGACCACAAGTCTGCGTCCCGATCTCCATATGGCCGTCACCGGCGGTGTTCTAGAAGAAATGTATAACGGCATTGGTGGGGAAATCCTTTTCCGGCCCTTCGGTAAAACCTTTGCCTTCGGGGCCGAAGCCTGGCAGGTCGTCAAACGCGACCCGCAGACAACGCTTAATCTGGGCAACACCGGCGATCAAACCCTGACCGGGCATCTCAATGCATGGTACGAAGTACCGGGAACGGATATGACGCTGCATGGACGTGTCGGGCGCTATCTGGCTGAAGATATCGGCGGTACGTTTTCCCTGCAAAAGCGCTTTGCCAACGGCACATCCATGGAAGCTTTTGTCACAGCAACAGATAACAGTGAGCCCGATATATTTGGCAGCACAACCCAGCTCTATAGCGGTCTGCAACTACGCCTGCCGATCGGCAATGTAAAATACGTCCCGGACGGCAGCGCCCTCCGTATCAAAGCCGTCCCCTTCGGACGTGATGCCGGGCAATCACTGGAGAAACCCGTTTCCCTCTACGAACTCAGTGAACCGCTTTCCTACCGCCATCTGGGCGAGTACTGGACCACGCTTCTTGATTAGAAAAAACCCCTATCGGCCCCCCTAAAAAAAAGGGCCGTTAACTTGCGTCAACGGCCCAGGAAAGGAACAGATACCAGATCGGTTAAAGATAAAATCGTAAAGTCACTTAAAGTCTTTGTCCTCCTTAGCCTTATTTTTAGTCGCAGCCAGGACGACCTACTCTCGTTCAAACTTTCATCACATGAGTTCCTCATGCTTGTAAATAGCTTATATTTCCATAATACATTACATTTTATGCAAATACAAATCTTTTTTTAGATGGATTGGAAATTATAGTCGTTCTCGTTAAAAATAAGACATTTTACTACTGCCGTCATCGCCTGAATACGCGATACGTAGTCTAGGGCGATCCATATAGGACAGATAGATTCCCCTAGGATTTGCCTCGCAAATCCGGAGAATGACGATGG
>JAJFGQ010000004.1 GCA_021776075.1 Alphaproteobacteria bacterium
CCATCGTCATTCTCCGGATTTGCGAGGCAAATCCTAGGGGAATCTATCTGTCCTATATGGATCGCCCTAGACTACGTATCGCGTATTCAGGCGATGACGGCAGTAGTAAAATGTCTTATTTTTAACGAGAACGACTATAATATCTGAGCCTGTCCTTCTTTATGGCGCGCCCATAAAAAAGCACGGCAGGGTTTCCCGTGCCGCGCTTTTAAAATTCGTTCAAGACGTCGAGGCTTAAGCAGCTTCCTGCAAGTTTGCAGCGCTTGTTTTACCTTTGTCTTCTTGAAGTTCATAGCTGATTTTTTGGCCTTCATGCAAAGTACGCATTCCTGCTTTTTCAACAGCACTGATGTGAACAAACACATCGTTGCCGCCTTCTTCAGGCTCAATAAAACCAAAACCCTTTGTAGGGTTAAACCATTTAACTGTACCGGTTGCCATGTAATATCTCCTTATGCAAATTCGGTATTGTAACCCGTCACAACCGCGCGGCGGGTCTTTTCGTCTGATAAAGGCTTATGCCCTGATACCCTCTGTCAAACCGAACTTTTTAGAAAAGGAAAAATCCAAAGCCTGTTCTTTAAAAAATAAAGGAGGCCATCTTCAAAAAGGTCGCGTCGTAATAGGTTCTTAATCAAACTTGCGCGCAGTAGACCATAGTTTGCAAGCTCTTGTCAATAAAATTAAAGAACCCCTCTGTTGTGCGGATATGTTGTTGTATGGATCAGGGGCTGTCATAGGTGATTGTTGTCTCTGGCGGCTCTATACGCGTGTCGAAGATTTCAGCATCGTCTTCCATCAGTTTTAGAACAAGGGCGCCGTTATTGGAGGTGCTGGTTAGTTTGCAGCTATTGATTTTCTGGCCACGCATAATGCGGGTCTGGTTTCCAATTCCCTGATCATCCAGAGTGATACGTTTTGTTGTGCCATTGCTGAGCGCAATGTCGCACCATCCTTTGAATGTCAGGGGCGGGTGTGCGATTCCTATGGCCATCATCTGTAGTTGCTTGTCTGGTTGCGCATTGGCATTGACAAGTTTGCGGATTGTTGATGGAAAGGCATAGTTTTTGGTATCCGGATTTAGACCATAAGGCAGTTTTGTCTCGTTGCCTGGCTCGTCATCTGGGCTTGTTAGGACGACATAGCCCAGAGGTTTCAGGTTTGGTCTGTATTCATAGCCATCCAGAACATGCAAAAAGCTTTTATTATCAGGAAGAGAAACGAAGTTCACATTATGGCGGTGTGTTTTTACCAGCATGGCTATAGCACGATCTGTAAAGCCGGACGTTGTTTCATCCAATCCTTCACGATAAAACAGAGCGGTCACTGCCGTTTGTTTTTTCGTCATATCGGTTTCGCGCATGGCCGTTTCGACCCGGGTTTTAAACTTATCCTGCAAGGCAGAACCGGCATTCGCCTCCGATATAGACAAGAGAATGAGTGTCAATGTAAGAAACAATGAGTGTCAATGTAAGAAACAAAGTGGTTATGCGCATGATTTGCCTTTCCCGTAATTTTTTTGTTGTCATAGACGCGCTCATACTATATCAGCGTGCGTTATGGCTTATAGTTCGCGAGTTTAATCTATTTTTCTGGAGGAGATCAACATGGAAAAAGCATTACAGACAGGCGTTCCTGAAGGCAAGAAACAACTGGATATTAAAGATATTGAAACCCGTAAGGAAGTTATTATTCCGATTGAGTGGGAAGGCCTGAAAAAGGGTTGGAAAAAACTTTTCTACGATGCGCCGTTGAAAGCTTACAAATGGACGGCCCGTAAACTGGATGATGTGTCGCTCAAGATGATGACGGGGCATATGGCGGTTCTTTCTATGCCAATGGGCATTATGGGGCGGAATGGTGCGCGTGTAGCTCACGATCTAAGTAAAGGCAAATATGCTCATACGGCAGAAGCTGTTGGTGTTGTCGGTGCGGGAACGGCGTGGTGGTTGTTAGGTAAATTTGCCTACGCCAAGATTTTAACCTCTTTGGCGTGGAGTGCGACTGCCGGGAAAATTGGTACAGCGATTGTGGCGGCTGTGGCAAGTGCGCCGGTTCTTACGCCTGCGTTTACGGCGGCAACGCTTTTGACGGCTACGGCTATCGGTGGGGCGGCTTCTACGGTATCTCTGCTTCCGGCGATTGTAAATTTCCCCGTGGGGTTACGCCGCACTCTTGATCGTTTTAAAGGAATTAAATATGACGATAAGCAATTGGAAGAGGAATTAGCCCAAAATTCCCTAACCAACCGTCATGAGCAAAAAATGTTTAAGGAGGTGACGGATTCACTCCGCCACTTGCCGTGGGAAGCGCAGAAGAGAATTTATATTTCTTTGCAGAACGAGTTTAGCAACTCCGTTGCTGCGGAGAAGGGTAAGGCCGTCAGCAATGATCAGGAGAATGTGCAGCCTAGCAAGCGTTCCGGTTCAAGTCAGCATCTACGGTCTTGAAGGTTTAGTCGCGGCACTTTTTAGGTCTTTTAATTCTCGGCGCATGCGGGCTTTGTTGAGCTGGCGCGTCAGATAGCGTTCCTCTCTGTCCGGTCCGGTATATAAAGCCACCATGGAAAGGACAGGCGGGATCGTAAACAACAGAGCTATATAGACCTCCTGAGCATAGGCGTTTGCCACGATAAAACCGACGGCAAGAAGAAGCGCAATGTTGGCAATATAAGCAGCGTAGCGAATGGAGCGGTCCATGATGAAAACCTTTCGTGGTTTTTGCTTTCAGCTATCTATGTTATAAATGACACGCCCGTTTTGCACAACCTCGTTGCTTTAAAGGAGTGTTTTCATGTTTCGTCTTTTGCCGGTTTTTCTTTGTTTTCTGGTGTTGTTTTCTGCCCCGTTGCGCGCGGAGGAATTCGTTGCCGACAGCGTATTAAAGGCGGCGACTGTCTATACCAACCGGGCGACATTGACTCGACGGGCTGTCTTGGATTTACCGGCGGGCGCTCATAAAGTTGTCTTCAAAGGCCTTTCTGCCAGTTTATTGTCGGATTCTTTGCGTGCTGAAGGGCAGGCAGCGGCAACGGTGACGTTTGGTGCGCTGGCTCATAAAATGGTGCAGCAAACAGAATTAACGGCCCCTCGTGAAAAGGGATTAAATGACCAGCTTGAGCTTTTGCAGGATCAGCGGAAAGTCATTGAAGTCGAAAAACAGGCTTTGAATACCAAGCGGTCTTTTCTGGATAGTTTAGGAAAACACGCCGTCTTAAGGACAAATGAGGATATTGCCGAAATAGATTTACAACCGGACCAGTGGACTGCCGCAGCGGAAACGCTTCATACGGGCATGGCTGAAATTTTGAAAGCCGGTCTTTCCCATGATGTTCGGTTACGCACATTGGACAGACAAATTCAAAAAGTTAGGAATGAACTGAACCAGATGCGCACCGGACAACGCAGCACGTATCAGGTGACTGTGCCGCTGGAGGTTAAAGCCCCGACGCGTCTGACAATAGAGTTGAGCTATCAGGTGCCGAATGCCTCATGGAGTCCGCTTTATGATGCGCGGTTGGAGACAGAAACCGGTGCTCTTGCTTTGCTGCAATATGGCGCTGTGCATCAGAATACCGGGGAGGACTGGACCGACATTGCTTTGACGCTTTCAACGGCGCAGCCTCATCGCGGGGCTGGATTGCCTCCGCTTCAGCCCATGTGGGTTAACCTTTGGGAAAACAAGTCACTGAACAGAGTGAATTTTTCTGTGGCGGCGAGTCAGGTAGCAAGTAGAGCTCCTCTTGCTCAAGACTTCGCAGAAGGTATGTTGGCAGAGGAATTGAGTCAGCCTGAACCGGCACAGTTTGCGCAGGCGCAGATCGAAACCGGTGGTTTTGTGAGTGAGTATATCATTCCGGGACCCAGCACTGTCATGGCGGACGGTACGGAGAGTAAATTGATGATCGGGCCGTTTGAAACCGAGAGTAAGCTCCAGATTCATGTTAAGCCACAATTAAGCACGGATGCTTTTCTGGTGGCGAATGTCAAATTGAAGGGGGAGTCGCCGATCTTGCCGGGAAAGGTCAGCCTGTTTCGTGACGGGGCTTATGTCGGGCAGGCTTATTTACCGCTTTTGCGTCCTGACGAAGAAAGCAAACTCGCCTTTGGTGTTGATGATCAGGTGTCTGTCAAACGTCATGTCATGAAGGATGAAAAGGGCGATAAAGGTGTCATTGCCAAAGGCAGCTTACAGGAACGCCACTTTATAACGGAAATCCAGAATTTGCATGATAGGCCCGTGGACATACTGGTTTTTGAAACAACACCCGTCGCCGGCAACAACAAAATCAAAATAGAGATTCTGGAGAGAGTGACAACGGCAGGCTATGAAGAGGATGTTTTTGACGTCAAAGGTCAGATGAGCTGGACGCAGCATCTTGAAGCCAAAGAGAAAGCGAAAATTGGATTGGGCTGGAAAGTCATCTGGCCGAAGGATAGCAATATATCAGGACTGTAGCCTTAGTCTTTTTTATAAGAATTACATTTTATAAAACGCGCCATTACCTGCACCTTCTTTCGTCATCCCGAATAAATATGAGGGATCTTAGTCTGTATCAATGAGAAGAAAGATCCCTCATATTTATTCGGGATGACGCAGCTTTGCCGCTTCGAACCAATGGCGTGCGGACACCCGAGAAAACAAAGTAGCGAAGCTACGCTGCTGTTCATATTTTGAAGGCAGGTTAGTCATTGTAGCGGGGTTTGCGGGGACGGAGATCCTGCGGTCCGGCAGCGGGCTCTATGGCGGCCATTTGCAGGCCGTTTTGTAAGGGGCCTTCGCAGTCTTTGGCTATGAAGAGTCCGGCCATTAATGTGCGGCGTTGCGACGCGTTGTTTTGCAGGTTGGAGGCTTCTTCGGTTTTTGTATCTGTCGCATTATTGAGGAAATGTCCTGCGGCAAAGATACCGATGACACCACCAAAAGAACCAATGAAATAGGAGCCCACCGTTTCGACAACGCCAACGCTTCTGCTGGCTATTTTTGACTCTTTTTTGGCCTTTTGTGCCTGAAAGATGAGGTCTTCCATGGAAGAGACTTCTTTGGATAGGGCTTGACAGCTCATTCCCATGTCACCCTGACGGCTGATGTCAATGGTGTGAGCACGAAGGTCCGTTGCCTGCGCTGTTGTTGCTGAAAGAAAAATTAGAACGGAAAAAATGCCGGTTAGCAGCAGGGTGTGCCGTGTTAAAAAAGCCATTGGTGTTGTTCCTTCCTCCATCGAAAACTACTACATAATGTTCCAAGAACAAAGGGACGCTGCCGTTTTTATAATAGTTGTTAACAGTCGTTTTTGTCTGTTAAGGGTATGATTCTCATGAAAATCGTGGCAGGATAATTGGTCTTGTTCTTTCGTAAATACTTATGTGAGCTTCATTGCGATATTATATATTCCTCATGTTTTTAATCTGGATGTCGATGCTGTTTGTTATGGTATCTCTCTGGAGTATGGCATTCCTTGATATTGATTTGGGTCATTATACACTTTTTGTTCCCGGTATTGCTGTTTTGGGGGGGCTCGTTTTGTTGACAAAGACCTCGTGGTTTTTTCGCAATATAAAGGAGCCGGTTAATGCCGTGATGGAGCAAGGCACAACACAGGAAATCTTTATACATTTTCAGCTTTTTACGGTTGTGTGCGGTGTTTTGGGGCTGGGCGGCGGCATTTTTCTGGTGTCGGCCTTATATCCGATCGGTTTGAGGGAGATGATGGAAACCATGGCGGGAACCGAAGATCAGATGGCTCTTTTTAGAAGCACGGCTCATCTGGCGCCGATTGGCGGGCTGGCTTTTGGCGTTGTCATGGTTTTTTATATTCTGGCTGTTGTCCGGGATCGGAAGTTTTTGAGCGCCGCCATATTACTGGGCGGGCTTTTGCTCTTTTTCCTTCTGGGTGGAATTGTGTAGCTATGCTTTAATATTGAGCGCCGTTCCGCGTGTGGCTGATGCCGGGACGTTTTGTGCCGCTTGTTCGAGTATATTGGCTAGACCTTTTTCAGCCTGCGCGCTCTGCTTTATAACTGACAAAGCGACCGCTTGTTTTAGCAGTGCAGATTCAACAGCGGCTTGTGCAGGTATCTGCATAGTAGATCTCTCCTTAATAAAATCCCTTATGACTCCATTATATCTGGTCTGATCTTAAGAGGCTATTAATATTGGAGGCAAAGGCGTTGATAATTTTAGAAAAGTTTAAAGAGCTTCCTAGCATAAAGTTACGAAGCCTTAAATGATTTTATTTAACATAATAAGTATAAGATGAAGCGCTGTTATTCAGATGGCGCGTCTTCACTAAAATTGTTAGCAATCTTTGAAGAAAGGGTGGAAACCATGACTATATCTGTGGAAATGCTTCTTGTGGCATCATTAATGATGGCTGTTTTTGCTGCTGTATCAGTAGTCGGAAGTAGTTTGTTTTTAGGTGCTGGTTTTGAACGTTTACGGGCAGGCTTTGAAAAAATAAAGAACCAGACGGCTTTTTTTGCTGATGCTCTTTACAAGCTTGACGGGCGTGTTGAAAAAGTTGAAAAGCAGTCGGGTTATTTCTTTGACAGTATTCATAGGCTGGAGCAACAGGATCACGATGTTAGCGAGAGAGATCAACCGGAAAATGAACCTGTAAAATCGTACCATATTACAGCAGACCCAATAACAGAGTCAGATGAAATGCAGGAATCGTCCTTGCCGTCATGGGGTAGTGAAGCAACCGAAAACACCCATTTTCATTAACTGTGCAGGCTTTACAGCTTTTGCAGCATGGTTGTGCGCAGGCGGGTCAGTATAATTTTGCACGCTAGCTCGGTATCATAACCCTTTGCTGTATTGAGGCCGTTCATAATGTGCCGACGACGGCATTCGGAATCACGAAAAGCACTGAATGACATGTTGCTGCTGGACAGCGCCCTGATGGCTTCTCGTCTTTGAGGTGCTTTGCTCAGGGCGTTGGTCTGCCTCTGTTCTTTTTCTGCGGCTTGTTTCATGGTGCTTTCTGCGTCTTCCCATTGTTCCAGAAGGCAATGCCGACGTGCCCGTTCTGTGAACATGTCTTCATAACAGGTAGAGAAGGGGTCTGATGATTTACCCTCTGTCTGCATCTGCTCCATTTGTTGTCCCGGGTCTGCCGGTGAGGGCGCATCGGGCTCTTCCTCGGCATGTAAGGAAAAAGAAGCTGTAAGCAGTATCAAAACAATTAAAAAGGGCAGTGAAATATAACGCATGGAAGAACTCCTCTCAGGGCGAGTAGGTTCATACATTCTGCCGTGATTTTCCATTTGTTTCAAGAGCTTTAACGTCTTTTTTATAGAAAGAGGTTATGATGGGGCGAAAAGGGGAATAAGAATGCTGGCATGGCTGGATAAAGCGTTACAGGATAGACCGTTATTACTGATGCTCATTGGTTTGCCGGCATCGGGCAAAAGCACCTTGCGGGAAGAAATTCTAAAAGAGCATGGCGATGAATTTATTGTTGTGAGCTCTGATCAGGCGATTGAAGACTATGCGGTGCAAAATAGTATGACTTATGATGAAGCGCGCGGTGTTTTTAGCACGAGTCAGATGCTGGACTATAAACAAGTCTTGGTTGATAAGGCGCTGGCAGAAGGTAAGAGCGTTATCTGGGATGAAACGAATTTATGGCGCAGGGTCCGGCGGCAGAAAATGGAGATGTTGCCGGGGTATAAAACGCTGGGGGCGTATTTTCCGCTTTCTTTGGACGATTGCAAGACACGTGTTTTAGAACGGGCTGCGTCGGAGAATGGCAAAAATATCCTTGGAAGCGTACTAACGAACATGGCATCTTCTATGGAGGAGCCGCAGGCTTCGGAATTTGATGAGTTTATGCAGTTGTCGGTCAACAAACCTGCTACCGGGCAACCGAACGTTCAAAAGCAAAGCAAACCAGGATTGTTTTAGTAGGGGTCGTTGCTACTGCGTAACAAGCGCCTTTTAGGGCCTTCTTCGAGCAGTTTTACGGTTTCCTGTCCAGTTTCGTGGTTCTTTTTCTTGATGTTTTTTTCATCTTTGGTAAGTGCTGTACAGCCTACACTGGCTCCGATTATACCAAGTATGAGAGGGATGCTTGATGACATGCTTATGCTGAGTATACCTGTCATCATTAAAGAGACGGATGAAATGCCTATGTTGCAAGCGATCAAATCTCCTGTGCTCATGGCCTCTTTTGTCTTGGAAAATTGTGTTTTTAATGTTTCCTGGGGGATGAGATTCAGTATTTTTTCCGGTATTTTTGTCCGGGCGTTAAAGATTTTTACCAGAAGTTGCTTGTTATCCATCTTGTCTATTTCAGAAATTTGCCAGTCAGATAGATTCAAGTTTTTAAGCTGTTTTTTCAACTCGGCTCTCAACAGCCACTCGCTTTCCGTTAACATGAGTTCTGCCGGTGCTGCCGGTTTGGCAAGCTTGCCGCTTGGGCGGCGGGATACGGGTACCAAGTCCTGTGAAGATTCGTTTTGTCTGTATTCTTTTCCTGTATCAGCCATAATGAGGTGTTCCGTCATTTTAAAATACATAATTCAGATTGAGGCCTAGCAGTCAATCAACGGTTATGTCAAGAAAAAACCCATGTACTAATGGACAACACAGCTTAATATGGTGTTATGAGTGATTCAGGTTTTTCAGGTTTGCCGCCGGGCCAACGGGTCAGCGATGTGTCTTTCCCGCCGAGTCGGGCCGAGATGCGGGCGCAAATTATTGAGGCGCGTGGTGATCTGCGCGATGTGCGCCGTCCTGTGCGTGTGGAGGGGGAGGTCGTGCGCCATAATCGTGACGGCACCATTCATGTTAAAACGACGCAGGGCGAACTCGATTTAAAAATACGAAGTCGTGATATACCGGAGGTCGGTCAGACAATTGAAATAGACATCCCTGTTGGCCGCCCGCCGCGTCAGGTGACTATTCGTCATGCGCCGCCGCCGGAAACACCGGATAAATCGCCATCTGCCGAACCTTTGCCTGCGAAACCATCTTTGTTGTCGCCTGTAACGCAGCAGCAGGATGTCCCTCTGGAAAATCAGCCTCAACAGCAGCCTGAAGGGGTGGTTGATCTGTCGGATAAATCATTAGAATCCGTTCAAATTCAGTCTGAGCTTGTGGTGCAGGTGACGCTTGAACAGGCTGCGGCAGCCGCTTCCCGTTCCCGGTTTCTTGACCGGCCCTTGTTCGATAAGGCTGTGCAGCTATCACCGCCGCCACAAATTGCCCTTGAGCCGGATACGGTGGTGCGGCTTGTTGCTTTGTCTGTGCAGCAGGTATCCCAGATTGTTGTGCCGCAGGCAGAAATTATTTCGCAGCAGGTGACTTCGATCATAGAGCAGACGCATGTTCTGCCTGAAATAAACGTAGGTCCTATTTTGCAGGAGACAAAAGAGGGGCTTTTGTCTGTGCAGAGGGAAGCTGTTCTGTTGCCGGTGACGCAGCAGCGTATTGTCGTGCCGCCAGTCTTTTCGACTACGGACGCTGCGCCTGTTTTTCTGACAGGGCAGTCTGCTATACAGGAAAAACCCTCTGTTCCTGTCGTTCACACAGTGATAGCGGTGGCCTTGACAGGAACAGAGAGTCCGCCAGTGTTTCAGCTTTTGGATAAGCCGTCTGTGGCGTCAGCATTGAAAGCCTTTATAACAAGGCCCTTGGCTACGTTTTCTACGCCCGCACCTGCACCTGTGCTCGGACAAGCTATAACGACAACGACGGTTCTACCTGAAAGATCACCCGAAACACGACCAGAGAAGTTGTTGCTACAAAAACTGGATGTCCGGGTTGTTGATGTTGTGCCGTCGCCCGTTAAAATACTGCCGGTGCCTTTGATATCCGTGCCTGAAAAGCTCGCAGAGACACCCGGTGTGCCGGTGACCGTGACAACGCTTGCGGAAAAGGCAACGGCAATCACATCGCCGTCTCCTTTTCTTTCCCATTTTCAGGCACCTGTCCCTCAGGGGACACCACCTGCTATGACCGGGCACGTGGTAGCACATACGCCGCAGGCTTTACCGGTGATTGCTCTGTTTTCTCCGGGTAGCCAGACGCCGCAGAATTTTATTATGCATTTCAATGCATCCAATTTGTTGTCCGGTGCGGAAATCCAGTTTGTACCACAGCCCGGCAGGATAACCTCTACGAGCCCTGCACCGGACTCTTTGCCTGCTTTACCGGTTGTTGAGTTCTTTTCAGGCTTTCAATGGCCTGCTTTGCAGGAGGTGGTGCAAACTCTGCAACAAACAGCGACGCAAACTTCTATACAGGCTATGGCGCGGGTTGTCTCTAACCCGACGCAGCCAACCCAGTTACCGGCGGCAGCCTTGTTTTTTATTGCTGCCGTGCGGTCCGGAGATATATCCAACTGGCTAGGGGAAAAGACTGTTGATACGTTGCGCCGGGCGGGGAAAGGGGAGGCTCTGAACCGTATAAGCCGTGATTTTTCGGGCTTAAATCGCCTGTCTTCCGAGCCGGTTTCTCAGGACTGGCGTGCTATGGCTCTGCCGATGGTATGGCAGGGTGAGGCGCAGAAAATGCATCTTTATTACCGGGAGGATGGCCAGTCCGGGCAGGAGCAGGAGGATAAAAAGCGCACCGGCAC
Organism: Alphaproteobacteria bacterium; assembly: GCA_021776075.1. Lineage (GTDB taxonomy): Bacteria > Pseudomonadota > Alphaproteobacteria > Micavibrionales > Micavibrionaceae > JAJFGQ01. The sequence continues at coordinate 10,586 of JAJFGQ010000004.1, forward strand.
GCGCTTTGTTTTTGACCTGACTTTAAATCGTATGGGGGATATTCAGCTTGATGGACTGATGCGTCCCGGCAAGCTTGATCTTGTTGTGCGGACCCTGACATTTTTGAGTCAGCCGATGCAACAGGCTATGCGCCGGACTTATATTAACGCCATCGAACAGACGGATCTGACAGGCGAGATATCCTTTCAGGGGAAAGCAGAGCAGTTTGTGAAGATTGATATCCCGCAGGACGAAACGGGCGTGTCGGTATAGAGGGTTAAAGTTTTAGTTCTCTTCTTCCAGGCGGCGGCGGTAATTATTGATCGCGATTTCATCGAGTTCCTGTTCTTCCTTGTGCTGTCGTCTGGTTTTTTCCTCGGTGTTACGGTTTTCCTGAACGATTTCAACTTTCTTCATTTCAGAAAAAGCGGAGCGCATGTCTTCCCGGGCGATTGTGATTCGTGTTTCCATTTTGAGCGCGGCCCGGTCGAGGGCTTTGATCTTTCTGCGTGCGCCTTCCAGATAACCACCAAGAAAAGCCGCCGCTTCGACGGAGGCCATTTCCTTTGCCAGACGTTCTTCTTTATGCATCTGGTCCAGAATAACCTGTTTCTGTTTTTCGAGTGTTTCGGCTTCTCTGTAAAGCTGTGCGAGGATGCGTTGCTTTTCATCAACCTCGTGTTGGCGGTAGCGAATGAGGGATTCAAGATCAGCCATTATGCGTTTCTGCTATTGGATGGGGGGAAGGCTCGTCGGGAGAGGCGGGGTCCGTCATCCCCAGAATTTCTGCCAGACGTTGGAAGCTGTCGTCGATCGTGTTTTGCTCTTCTTTGTTTTGTGAAAGAAACTCTTCTATCTGCGGATAGAGCTGGATCGCTTCATCAACGCTTCTGTCGCTTCCTTTTCGATACGCGCCAAGCCGTATTAATTCAGCCATATCCTCATAGGCCGTTACGACCTGTTTGGCTTTGGTAATAACGCTATTTTGCTGTTCATTCAGCACCTTAGGCATTGATCTTGAAATAGACTTTAAAACATTGATGGCGGGATAGCGGCCCCGGTCGGCAATTTCCCGCTCCATAACAATGTGTCCATCAACGATACCACGCACGGAGTCCGAAACCGGCTCGTTGTGATCGTCGCCTTCGACAAGAACGGCAAACAGGCCCGTAATTGAGCCTCGTCCGGGTGCTCCCGGTCCGGCCCGCTCCAGAAGTCGAGCCAGTTCACCGAAGGTCGTCGGCGGATAGCCTTTTGTTGTCGGTGGTTCACCGGCGGAAAGCCCGATTTCACGCTGCGCCATGGCAAACCGTGTGATGGAATCAATCAGGCAGAGGACTTCCTGACCCTGATCGCGGAAATATTCGGAAACAGCCATCGTTACGTAGGCGGCTTGACGCCGCATCAAAGCGGGTTCATCTCCGGTGGAAACAATGACGACAGCGCGCTTTAGCCCTTCTTCACCCAGATCGTCTTCCAGAAACTCCTGAACCTCCCGGCCGCGTTCTCCGACCAGCCCGATGACAGACACATCGGCTGCCGTATAGCGGGCCATCATGGAAAGCAAAACGGATTTACCGACACCGGAACCGGAGAAAATGCCCATTCTTTGTCCTCGGCGCATAGCCAGAAAGGTGTTTACGGCGCTGACTCCCAGATCAAGCTGATCTCCCATGCGCTGCCGGCTATGGGGCGGCGGCGGGGTGTTCCGCAGAGGAACAGGGTGTCCGCCCTGCGGCAGGGAGCCCTTGCCGTCAATCGGTTCTCCCATCCCGTTAATTACGCGCCCCAACCAGCGGTCGTCCGGCATGATGACAGGCTTATTCCGTTGAATAACAGCCGGGCAACACAGACTGATTCCTTCCAGCGTTCCAAAGGGCATTAATAAGGCGTGACCTTCTTTAAAGCCGACAACTTCACAGGGGATGTTTGTGTCTTGATTTGGCCTTAAGTGAACGCGGGAGCCAATGGAAAGCTCTGCGCCAAAGCCGGCGATTTCCACCAGTAGGCCCAAAACTTTTGTTACCTCACCATGAACTTCATAGTCGGGCAATTGGGAAATAGCGGCTTCAGCCTGTTCAGAAAGACGGTCCATTTTATAATTTTAACAGATTTATTAGAGAAGACCGAATGCTCGTTACTTCAAATTTAAATTTGTTAACCTCTGTGAATTTTGTTAAGATGTATTAATAAAGATTAAAAATCTTTCGTGCGTCAACCAACATTCAAGGAATGAAAGTCATGCGGGTTCTACTGGTAGAAGATGACACGTCTACAGCTAAAAGCATTGAATTAATGCTGAAATCAGAGGGGTATATCGTAGATATGACCGATTTGGGCGAGGATGGCCTGGAGATCGGAAAAATTTACGATTACGATATTATAATTCTTGATTTGATGCTGCCCGATATGGATGGCTATGACGTATTGAAGCAATTGCGGGCGGCTAAGGTGGAAACACCTATCCTTATTCTTTCCGGTTTAACGGAGCTTGATAACAAGATCAAAGGTCTTGGTTTCGGCGCGGATGATTACTTGACGAAGCCTTTTGATAAACGTGAGCTGATTGCCCGGATTCAGGCGATTGTGCGTCGTTCACAGGGGCATGCGCAGAGTGAAATTATTACCGGACAGGTTACTGTGAATCTTGATACCCGTACGGTAGCTGTGGCCGGGAGGCCTCTTCATCTGACAGGTAAGGAATACGGTATTCTTGAACTACTTTCTCTGCGTAAAGGCACAACATTGACCAAGGAAATGTTTTTAAATCACCTTTATGGCGGTATGGATGAGCCGGAAGTGAAGATTATTGATGTGTTTATTTGTAAGTTGCGCAAAAAAATACAGAATGCAGCAGATGGCGATAATTATATTGAAACGGTCTGGGGACGCGGTTACGTCTTGCGTGACCCCGTTGCTGAAAAGAAAAAACAGGAACAAGCGGTCGTTGCGGCTCAGGCCTCCTGACGCGACCAGATTTTCTAACACGATACGTTCTGAATTTTGAATAATTTTGAAAACACCTGTCGGTTTGGCGGGTGTTTTCTTTTTGCAGTCTATTTGTAAAACACTTGCAAATATCATTTACATATCGTATAAATAGGTGCGTTTTGGACAATTGATAATACGGAGTAAGAAGTGCCAGAGAAGAAAAATCAAAATCAGAATCAGAAGAAAAAAGACAAACTGGTAAGAGACCTCCATAGACGTCTGGGCGTTTCGAAGGATGCTCTGGAGCGTTATGATGAAGAACAGTTGTCTGATTACTTTTCCCGTACGGCTTCGATGATGGATACGGTTTCCAACACGCTAATTTCTGCGGCAGCGATCATCGGAGGAGGTTTCTTTGCATTAAGGATGCCGGCTATTGGGCTGCCTGTGGTTTTGGGCGGTATCTGGAGCATCAGGAAAGCCGATCAAGGCGTACAGAACAACAGAGCCGTTACTGAAGAGATTACATCATCCATGGCTGAACGGAAAAAGAAACCGCGGCCTATGCCACGCAAGCTGGGTGATTAAGCCTGTTTTTGAGCTTTAGCTTGCTTTTTCGCGATCATCAATTCCTCAATAATAACAGCGGCCACTTTTTCGACATCCTGAGCAGCTTCTGCATTCGGTGAGCGTGTGAGGATAGGTGTCTGATGGCGGATTGTATCTTTCACCCGTGGATCTTGACGGATCATGCCAGCCATAGGCGGCGTAAGGCGCAGGAAGTTTTCACAGGCTTTGAGAAGCGTTTTGTAAGTCTTTTCTCCCTCGGCGGCACTGGGCGCCATATTGACGACAATACTAACATTTTTGGACATCCCAGCAGCGTTGCCAAGCTTGATAAAGGCATAGGCATCAGTCAGGGAGGTAGGCTCATCCGTTGTGATCAGCAATGTTCTTGTTGCGGCAGCCGACATCATCCGTACTGTGCGATCAATACCGGCACCAAGGTCAATAACAACGACATCATATTTTTCTGCGACTTCCAGCAATTGATCCCGCAGAAGCGCAAGGCGTTGGCTGGGTAAGGCGGACAGGGAAGCCTGTCCGGACCGTCCGGCGATAATATCAAATCCACCGTCTTCATAGGGCTGGATAATTTTATCAAGTCCAAGACGACCGCGGATGACGTCATTCAGATCACGTTTAGGCATCAGGCCCAATTGTACATCGACATTGGCCAGCCCTAAATCACCGTCAAACAGGAGAACTTTTTTACCTTCATTGGCCAGAGCCTGAGAAAGCGTAATGGAAAACCATGTTTTGCCAACGCCTCCCTTGCCACTGGCGACGGCAACCAAATTCTTTCCACGCTGAAAGGGCGAAGATATTGGTTTGTCAGAGGGCTTCTTTTCCGTTGCTACGGAGTCGTTCATGGTCTTTATCCTGTTTTGGCTGTTTGTCGTTTTGACGGGATTGAGGATGACTGTGTTTTTGCAGCTTGAGGCATTAAAAGATGTGCAAGCCTTTGTGGAGAGAGTGGTATCAGGCCATCGGCCACTTTGGGGGTGTTGCTGGCATCGGCGAAAATAAGGCTGCCATGGTGGGCGGCGGCCAAAAGACCCCCGAGGCGTCGGGCTATATCAAGGCGGGTGGGTACGAGGCTACGGACACCAAGGGAGGCATATATACGGGCCATTTCTCCCGATTCATCGGCGTCTGTGGCGGCAGGCAGGGTCATAACGGGTTCTATATTTCCTGCTGCAATTAAGCGCGCAAGCTCACGCATTTCTTCCGGTGCAAAGGGGTTCATGCCACCCGTGTCAATAAAGACCTGATCCGAATGGCTGGTCCGGTCCAGACACTCTTTCAGTTGTTGGGGTGAGGAAGCCTTTTGCAACTTAATGCGCATTAGGTTTGTGAAAGCCGTGAGTTGTTCAATACCACCGGCCCGGATTGTATCCGTTGAAATGACGGAGACTTTCAGGCCGCTCATAACACCGCGCGCAGCGAGTTTGGCAACAGCCAGTGTTTTTCCAGCCCCCGGTGGGCCGATCATCATAAAGGCTTTGGCCATTGTTTTTTGCGGTAGTGGGCGGAAGGGGAACAGGTGCTCCAGCGCAGCCGTCAGGGATTTATCGGCCTGTCCCATACCTAGAACGGTGGCACAGGAGATAACCTGATCCGTGATTTCATCGGGAACGGAATGGCGCAGCATTACATCGGTTAGTTGTTCGACAACCGCACCTTCTTCGTCTTCCTCGTCATATTGAAGCCACCCGCCGGGCTCTCTATGGTCAGCATGGTTGTTGTTTCTTAAATCAGGGCTTACGAACGAATCGTCCCCATAATGGTCCGGATGTTCCACGGCAGCAGTGACGCGCACGGTCTTGCCGCGGTTTTCTTCACGGGTAGCGACAATGACGGCTTCATCTCCGAGTGTCTCACGAACCATGTGCATGGCCTCTGTCATAGTTTTGGCATAAAAAGACTTGAGTCTCATGGCGGGTGCCGAATCTCTTTCAGTATATGTGTTCTATACTCTCTATTCTAGATGATAAACGTAAATAAACTCTAAGGGAATCCTGCAATTTGTAGAAAATGCATTTTTTCTATATTCCGACTTGCGGGTTAAGTTTCAGGACGTCAATTATACGCAGGATGGATTCTAGGCCTTCGGCTCTTTTTTTTAGGTCTTTAACCGTTACAGGACGCCATAAATATCCGATTTCAAACAGAGGACGCCCTTGTTGAATGGCAAAGAGTATCTCGTCATGACGGAAGCTGACTTCCATCCATTTTGAATTCATAATTTTTCCGGCACTCATGAAGCGTTCCATGAAAGCCGGGTTCAGGATAACGCGGCCCTCGACCTGATCACTACCCATGACGTTATATTTTTTCTCGAATTTGTTGCTGACCAGTTTGATTCGCTGGAAGTTCGAAAATTGAGTACGGAAGAAAACTTGAAAAGCATTGCGCGGAATAACAACGGTATGCGCCTCCAGTGGTTTGTGGAGTTTTAGACGAACCAAAAGCCCCCAAAAGACTGTTAGCTCCCGGTTTCTCTCCCTGTTGTTCGGGTCTCTTTCCAGATTATTCAGGACAACTTCCTGCAAGGCCAGCGGCGTGCCTTTGTATTGCCCGTGAAAACCGTCTTCTATGCTGTAATCGTCATAGGAAGGGATGATTTTATGCCGTTCCGTATCACTTAAGGGAAAAACGCCATCGCGGGTGTATTCCAGATTGGTGGCACGGGCGATGCCTTCTACGAAAATAGCTTTGCCGTCTTTGCGGTAGCGCCAGTTTAAAATTTGAAAAAGAATAAGGGAAGGAATCAGAGCGGCTATGGAGATAAGCATCCAGGGATAGGTGTTGTTTTTGGCCTGGGGAAGGAGCACAGCCGTAACGGCCAGAACGATAACGACAACACCGGCCAGCAACCAGCGTGTATAGACTTTTCGCCGTGTTTCCAGTGTGTCTTTCAGACTGTTTATTTCAGAAGACAGGTTCTGAATAACATCCTTATGTATTTCGGTCTCATTGGTCATGACAATTTTAAACCTGCCCTAAAGTTTTGATTTTGGCTTTGGGGTGGATTTCGTTCTGGGACATCACGATAGTTTGCGGACGGAAGCGTTCGATGACGGAGCGTACATAAGGGCGGATACCGGGGGAGGTTAGAAGGACCGGTGTTTCGCCGTCCTGCAGAAAACGATCATACCCTTCACGAATGGCATTAATAAAGTTCTGTAGCTGGCTGGGGGCCATGGCCAGTTGTTTTTCCTCTCCGTCTCCGACCAGAGATTCGGCAAAAGCCTGTTCCCATTCCGGGGAGAGTGTTGCCAGAGAGACTGTGCCGGCGAGGCTGACATTCTGGTCGCAGAGCTGGCGGGCCAGACGGCTACGCACATGCTCTGTAATCATCAAGGTGCTTTTTGTATAGCTGGCCGCTTCGGCGACACCTTCCAGAATGGCGGGCAGGTCGCGGACGGATATACGCTCTGTTACCAGATTTTGCAGGACACGCTGTAAACCGCCGACGGAAACCTGTGCCGGGATAACATCGCTGACCAGCTTCTGGTAATCTTGCGGCAGTTCATCCAGTAATTTCTGCGTTTCGGCATAAGAGAGAAGATCGGCCATGTTGTCTTTTACAATTTCAGTGACATGGGTCGTAACAACTGTGGGCGCGTCAACAACGGTATAGCCTTTGAAATGGGCTTCTTCACGATATTGTTCGTCGATCCACATGGCGGGAAGGCCAAAGGTCGGTTCAATCGTATTTTCACCGGGCAGGGATATTTGTTCGCCTGCCGGGTCCATGCACATGAGCATACCGGGCCGAACATCGCCGCGCCCGATCTCGATTTCCTTGACCTTTACCACGTAGGTGTTGGAGGGTAGTTGTAAATTATCCTGAATACGGACAGCCGGGAGAATATAGCCCATTTCTTCTGCCAGTTGCCGCCGCAGGCCCTTGACCTGATCGGTGAGCTTATTGTCGCCCTCACCTTGCACCAGCGGTAATAGTCCGTAGCCCAGTTCCAGCCGTATGGTGTCCATAGCCAAAGCCTTGGAGATGGGCTCTTCGGCAGGCATGGCGGCGGGCCCGTCCTTTTTTTCTTGTTCGGCGACAGTCCCCCTGTCTTTTTCCTGACGTTTCCAGTTCATATAAGCGAGGCCGCCTGTGAGCATGCTCAGGAAGAGAAATGGCGGCATCGGAATGGCTGGGATAAGGGCTATGGTTAGCAGAAGAAGGGAGCTCAGTCCCATCGCTTTCGGATAGCGGCTAAATTGGCGAAACATGGCTTTTTCAGCCGAACCTTCAACGCCGGCTTTGGATACCAGTAAACCGGCGGAGACGGAAACAATCAGCGCGGGGATCTGGCTAACCAATCCGTCGCCAATTGTCAGGATCGTATAGTTGGAGGCAGCCTCTGCCATACTCATGCCCTGAAAAGCTGTTCCTATAACAATACCGCCAATGATGTTGATGAAAACAATCAAAAGACCTGCTATGGCATCACCGCGTACGAATTTGGAAGCACCGTCCATGGCTCCGAAAAAGGTACTTTCCTGCTCTAGCTTTTTACGGCGGTCCTTGGCCTCATCTTCTGTGATAATGCCGGAAGACATGTCGGCATCAATGGCCATTTGTTTGCCGGGCATGGCATCCAGTGTAAAGCGGGCCGCGACCTCGGCAATGCGACCTGAACCTTTTGTAATCACGACAAAGTTTACGATCACCAGAATGGAAAAGACAATGCCGCCGATAACATAGGCATTGTCACCAATAATGAAGCTACCGAAGGCTGCGATAACATGACCGGCTGCGGCTCCGCCCTGATGCCCGTTTTCAAGAATTAGGCGTGTGGAAGCAACGTTTAGTCCCAATCGTAATGCGGTTGAAATAAGCAATATCGTAGGGAATGTTGAAAACTCCAGAGGCGTGACAATAAAAATAACTGTCATCAGAATCAGGACAGAAAAGGTAATGGAGATGGAGAGGCCCATATCCAAAATCCACGGTGGAACCGGTACAAGCATAAAAAGCAGGATGGAAATAATACCGAGCGCCAGAATGACGTCGCCACGAAACAGGTTGCCGAGCGTTGTTTGCGTTCGGTTCATGACACTTGTCGAGGGCAGGTTGGAAGTTGGTGTATCTGACATATATGTTGTTGTGGCAAGGTTATGTAAGAGGAAAAGAAAAAGAACCTTATCTCTCATTTTACGCGTAGGTGGACAAACATGCAAACATATCCTATTGGGTCTTGAGCCCGAGAGAGGATACTTGTTATTTTTTTGTCTTCAGGTAGGCTGTCCTGCCTGTTTATCAAGTGATGAAAATGATTTCAAAACTACGTTTTATGCTGATTTTCACTGTTCTGGCCGTAGGGGCTTGTTCTTCTATGGGGCTGGATCAGTTGTCTTTTTTTGGCTCTTCCTCTACAGGATGGGAAGGCTATACCAGCAGGGGCTATCTGATGCTCGCGGAGTATGAGGAATTTATTGATGGCGATATAGTGGCGTCAGAGCATTTTTACGCCAAGTCAAAGAATGTCCGTAGGGAAGAAGGTAGTCCTCCTGATGAGCCGGATAGTGAGCTTTTGTCAGAAGCGTTGCACCGCGCAATGAATACAGGTCGTAATATGTTGCAAGATGCGCTGGAGACATTGAAGCTTACGGAGAATGACCGGTTTTTGGCTGAAGCACAGGTGAATTATGATTGCTGGCTTGAACGGGAGGTTGATGAAATTGAAAATACGGAGACACCCAGCTATAAAGAGGGCTGCCGGGAGCGTTTTTACAACGCATTGAGTGGGTTGGTCTTACCGGAAGGCCATAGCTTTCAGGTTTATTTCGATAGTGGCAGGGCTGTGCCTGATGACGAGTCTTTTTCTTATATTGAGCAGACTGCTGCACTTTTCCCCGACCGTGAATTCTGGCGGGTTCGTTTAACGGGACACACGGATCCGGCCGGTGACCGTGATAAAAATATTGTCTTGTCTATGTTGCGGGCCGTTGCTGTTCGAAATTCATTAGCGCAATATGGCGTAGATCCCGACAAGATCATTATTGAAGCCGCTGGTGAAGACGGAAAACGAAAAGAAGGCCATGATGACAATGATGCAGGGGCTTTGCGTCGTGTGGATATAGAAATTATCCCGGTCTATTTAAGTCATCGTCGCAAGGGGCCCAATATTGCACAGATGATGCCCCATTATTTTGGATCACAAGGGCCTGATTTATGATTTCCCCCAAGGCATGGCTCTCCTTGAATAAGTTTGTTAGAATATGCCGTGCTTGATATTAATTCTTGATGGAAAGGTCTTGTTATGGAGATTTTTGTACTTGTTTTCGTGCTTTTTGCCGTTGTTTTGGTTTTTATGGGGATAAAGACTGTCCCGCAAGGCTATGAGTTTACTCTTGAGCGTTTTGGAAAATATACGCGCACGTTAAGGCCCGGCCTTCATTTCATTGTGCCCTTTATGGACAGAATCGGTTCGCGGGTTAGTATGATGGAAACGGTTCTGGATGTGCCTTCACAGGAAGTCATCACAAAGGATAATGCTGTGGTTCAGGTTGATGGCGTTGTGTTCTATCAGGTTTTGCAGGCGGCGCGGGCTTCCTATGAAGTATTAAATATGGAACGTGCCGTTTTGAATTTAACCATGACCAATCTCCGGACGGTGATGGGCTCCATGGACCTTGATGAATTATTGTCCGAGCGCGACAAAATTAATGCGCGCTTGTTGAATATTGTTGATGATGCCACTGAACCGTGGGGCGTGAAGATTACAAGGATTGAAATTAAAGATATTACCCCACCGCGTGATCTGGTTGAATCTATGGCAAGACAAATGAAAGCGGAGCGTGAGAAACGGGCTTTGGTTTTGGAAGCGGAAGGCGACCGTCAGGCGGCTATTCTGCGTGCGGAAGGTGAAAAACAATCAGCGATTTTGGAGTCAGAAGGGCGCAAGGAAGCGGCTTTCCGTGATTCTGAAGCGCGCGAACGGGAAGCACAAGCCGAAGCACAGGCGACAAAGGATGTGTCGGACGCCATTGCCTCCGGGGATGTGCAGGCTGTGAATTATTTTGTCGCCCAGAAATATGTTGAGGCTTTGGGACTGTTTGCTAATTCTCCAAACCAGAAAATTCTCTTTATGCCTCTGGATGCGGCGAATGTTATTGGCGCTCTTGGCGGTGTGGCGGAAATTGCCCGTGAAGCCTTTGGCAAAAATGATAATGATGGCAGCAAGCCGAATAAGCGGGAGGTCGCATAATGCCTTTTGAAGATATTGTTTTTTGGCATTGGTGGATCGCAGGACTTACATTTGTCATCTTTGAAATGCTGATAGGCGGGTATTTCTTCCTGTTTATTGGTGTGGCCGCTGCTGTTGTCGGTTTATCCGTATTGCTTGTTCCGGCCATGGCATGGCCTGTGCAGTTTGTTGTCTGGGGCGTTTTGTCCATGGTTTTGGCCGTAGGGTGGCGTTTTTATCGTAAGCGCAACCCTGCGCCTGAATCAGAGGAGCCGCTTTTAAATCAGCGCGGTGCTCAATATGTCGGCCGCCATTTCACGCTTGCTGAACCCGTTGTGAACGGTCAGGGCAAAATCAAGGTCGATGATTCAACGTGGAAGGTGACGGCAGAAGAGGACATGGAAGCCGGAACGAAAGTCCTTGTCACCGGTGCAGATAGCACGGTTTTGAAAGTCGAGGCGGCCTAATAAGCTATATGGCACAACCCTTATTATCACATAAGACTTGCACAGACTTATTTTTTATGGTAAATAATGACCTCCTTTTATTATAAGAGCAGGACCAGTATGTCTAGAAAGAATTATGTGCCTTTGTGGCCACTTTTGCCCCGTTTGAAGCAGGATTGGGATATTTTGGCAGGGATGTTGGACTCGCAATTTCCTCGTAATATGAATACGGACTCATACACATTCGGAGACCGTACTTACGAGGCCAAGGCTCAGAGAAATAATGACGGTTATTACGATGTTTACGAAATAGGCGGACAAGGCCGTTTTGTGGTGCGTTCTCGTAAAACGCGCGATATTGCTAAAAATATTTGCCTTGAAGATGCCACATCTCTTCTTAAAGGGTGGACCGACGGTGTTGAAGAAAAAGGTTTCAAAACAGATAAGGCCCCGGCTTTTGGCGGTGGGGCCCACTACAGGAATGTCGCGCTTATTAAGGAGTTCAGACTTTAGCGTCCTGTGTTTGCCGCAGGAATGGCCGTGCCTTCGTCTTTATATTGGTTCAACTTATTTCTGAGTGTACGGATGGAAATTCCCAGGATATTGGCGGCGTGTGTACGGTTGCCGACGCAGTGGTCCAGCGTGTTCAGGATCATATCGCGCTCAACATCTGAAATAGTGCGGCCCACGAGAGCTTCCACAGCACCTGTGTTTTGAAGAGGAGGTGATGACTCTGTAGGTCTTCCTGCGCCTGATATACCCGTTGGGTCAGGGGCGTTTGCCGCGGGCTGGGTTGCGGGCTGGGTTGGTTGTGAGGCGCCCATGTCCTGTAAATGAATCGCATCGGCTTCAATGTCATCAGCCACAGACATTAAAACGGCACGGTGCATGGTATTTTCCAACTCGCGGATATTGCCCCGCCAGTGATAAGCCTGCAGCTTTCTTTCCGTTTCCTTGTCCAGTTTCTTTTTATCTACGCCGTTAGCTTCGGAAAACTTATCGGCAAAAAACAGAGCCAGCGGTACGATGTCAGAAGGCCGTTCGCGCAAAGCAGGCAATTTAATATTCATGACATTCAGACGGAAATAAAGATCTTCGCGGAACTGACCTTTTTTAACGGAGTCTTCAAGATTACGGTTGGACGTTGCTATCAGGCGCACATCAACCTTGACCGGTTCATTACTGCCGATCCGGGTGATTTCCTTTTCCTGGATAATCCGTAGCAGCTTGGCTTGCAGAGACGGGTGCATTTCCGTGACTTCGTCCAGAAGCAGTGTGCCGTTATGGGCTTCTTCAAATTTACCAATACGCCGCCCGGTAGCACCGGTGAAGGCTCCTTTTTCATGGCCAAAAAGTTCTGATTCCAAAAGGTTTTCAGGTATAGCGGCGCAGTTAACGGCAATAAAGGTTCCGTCCTTTCGTTTCGATTTATTGTGAATATAACGGGACATTACTTCCTTGCCCGTTCCGGATTCACCGGTAATCATGATCGTGGCTTCGGAAGGCGCGACTTTATCCGCCATTTTGATAACAGCCTGCATGGAAGGATCATGGGCAATCATGGTGTTATTTTCTTCTGTAACCGCTTCCAGAATAGCAGCGATCAGGTCCGCATCCGGGGGCAGAGGGACATATTCTTTGGCGCCATCCTGAATGGCTTTAACCGCGATCCGGGCATCCGTTCCTACACCACAAGCTACAATCGGAATATGGATGCGTTCCTTGGCGAGTTCTTTGATGAAGTCACCGATTTTTTGTTTTACATCGACCATGGCAAGGTCAGCACCCTTACCATTACGTAAGGCGCCTAAGGCTTGCAGTGTATCCTCGCAGTGAATGACTTTTGCACCCCGTTGCAGGGCTATTTTCCCAGCAGCGCTTATATATCCCTCAAGCTGGCCGACAATCATCAGGCGCATAGTTTACGATTCCCCCATAGTTAGGAGCCTATTGTTGCGTATTTTTAAATAATAGACAATGGGTATGCGGGTAATCCTTTTTTGCAGGGTCCCACTTAACGATAATCTCGGATTCAAGGCGCATGGTTTTTGCAATCGCGTTGCCCACGTCCCAGACTAGTGGGGTGAATCTGCGGCCCGGCAAATTATCAAGCTGCACGACGACAAGAGCATTACGTTTCATCAGTTGTGAAAGGTTTTGAAAGATATGTTGCATGCGTTTTAAGTATTTATCGTAACCGGCTTTGGCCGGGTCGCCGCCATATAAGGGATTCCATTTGTGATGTTTGGGCATATAAGGCGGTGATGTGATAACAAAATCCATCTTTGGGAAGCCTTGATCCTGTAGTGTTGCGGCATCGCCCCAGACCAGATTTTGCCAGTTTTCCAGCTGACCGGCCACCCATTCATATCGTTTTCTGTCTTTTTCTATCCCATAAGGGATACGGCCCATTTCTTCGCAAACGAATAAAGTTGTTCCCAAGCCGGCAAAGGGATCAAAAACACGTTGGCCTTTTTCTGTATATTCTTTGAGGAAATAGCGCACCAGCGATTCTGGGTATTTATCATCGGCATCCACGAAAGCGGAGGCTTGTTCCTCAAGTATGAAGGGGAGTGTGACGAAGGTTTGAGTGGTCAAGGACATGTTTAGTCAAAATAACGGATGCGTTCTTCCGGCGGCAATTCGCTATTGAGTGACATTTCAAGACGACGGGGGTTTTCCTGCTCTGCAATGGAGATCATAGCTGTCAGGATAAGGTTTTTAATCATGGTTTCATCGTTGGAGTTGCGTTCGAGTTTGGCTGCAAGAGGGGCTAGAATAATTGTTCCCATGATAGCGCCGTAAAAAGTGGTTAACAGAGCCAAAGCCATGGAAGGCCCGATTGTTGAGGGGTTTTCAAGATCAGCTAACATCTGAACGAGCCCGACCAGAGTACCGATTAATCCCATGGCAGGGGCAATTTCCGAGCCGCGTCTTACAATACTGGCAGAACGGCGATGGCGTTCGGAGAGTGAATCAACTTCCTGACCGAGAATGCGGTCAATATCCTGACCATTATAGCCGTCAGTCACGAGTTGTACGGATCGTGCAAGAAAGGGATCTTTTTGCAATTCAGTATCAACGCTGCTTAATGCCAGTAGTCCTTTTTTGCGGGCCAGAAGGGCTATGTCCATAAGCTGTGTCGCTATAATGGATGGTTTACGTACGCGGCGGATAAGCGTGTTCCCAATAATGCCGGGAACATGGCGTAATTCACCACCGGTGAAGGAGACGCTTGTCGCCGACATGGTCCCCAGTACCACAATCATGAAAGAAGGTGCATTTAAAAAATTGGCATCACTTTGTCCCATAAAAATAGCGATGACAATCAGTCCCAGTGCAGATATAAGACCCAGAAGCGTCACAAAATCTGTTTTTACGCGTGGCGGCTGGATACGAATTGATGGCTCTGCGGCTAGGTCACTCATTGTTTTTATGCCTTGGTTTCTTCTTGTTTAAGTGCGGTCTGATTTTACAATTTCTGTCATGGTAACGCCGAGTTTGTCTTCTACGACAACGACTTCACCGCGCGCCACAAGACGATTATTGACGTATATATCAATGGCTTCACCTACTTTTCTGTCCAGTTCTACAACGGCACCCCGTCCGAGTTTTAGAAGCTGACTGACTTGCATGCTTGAACGGCCAAGAACAGCAGATATCTGGACGGGAATATCATATATAGCTGTAACATCGCCGACCATGGGTTCCCCTACGGCATATTCAGGACCATCTGATTGGTCAAAAGCGGCATCTTCTTCTATTTCGTCATAGCTGACGTTATCTGTTTCCTCTGGTGTTTCCACAGAGGCGTTGTCTTCTGCAGGGGCTTCTTCCGGTGGTGTTTCTTCATCGCTCATTGTTCATCTCCATCTTTAATCGCAGCAGCGGGAAGAGACTCTGTCTCTGTCTCTTTTTTAATTTCAGAATCCTGTGCGGATACTATTGCATCAGTAACATCCTGATTTTGTAAATCATCCTTACAACCATTATCATGCAGGCGAGGCTTATCATCAAGTATCAGTTCAAGTTCTTTTTCAATTTGTTTGGCGAGTTGTGTGCTATCACGTCTGCCGCCGCCATCATTCCATGACATGCGGCAATCCCCGGATCCCAGGCTGTCATTGTCAACAACAGTGCATACGCCAGAAATGTTCATTGATTTCATAGCTTTATCAATATGTTTCTGGATTGAATCTGTGTAATCTGAGTGAACTTCTATAAGAATTTCAGGCTGTTGTTTCTGGTTTTCCATGACTTTGGATATTATGTGCTCTATTTCGTTCAACCCCTCTCTTTGATTGAGGGCCGGAAAAAGCCTGTTAAATATTGTGCGGGCAAGATGAATGGCCTCTCCCTCGAATCGGGCAGAGCGTTTTTCCTCTTCAGAAAAAAGTGTAGAGATATGTTGGGTAACGGTATTCAACAGATTGGCCACAAATTTCTCACGACTGGCTGTAGCTTCTGTCAGCCCGTCGTGTTTCCCACGTTCATAAGCCTTCGTTTTAGCGTCCGCCAGTTCTTCTTCGGTAAAGACGGGGGGAGGAGGCTCTTCTTCCTCTTCCTCTGTATTCCAGTCTTCATCAAAATTATTCAGATCAAAAAGAAACTTTCGGCTTTTAGATGTCTTTGGCGATAAGGTGTCTTGATCTTCCATATTCCTGTGCTTTTTAAAGTCTAGGTTCAAAATCTAGTAGATGAGTTCATCTTCATCATTACCGGTTGCGACAACGATCTCACCGCGTGATTCCAGATCTTTGGTTACGTTCACAATATATTGTTGCGCATCTTCAACATCCTTAAGACGAATGGGACCCATGGCCGCCATATCCTCTTTCATGATTTTTGCAGCGCGTTCTGACATGTTTGAGAAAAACAGGTCGCGCAATGTTTCTGTCGCTCCCTTGAGAGCGGGGGGCAGTTTATCTTTATCAGAAGCCCGGATGACTGTTTGAATAGCAGAGGGGTCGAGCTTCATCAGATCTTCGAATGTAAACATCAGACTGCGTATTTTTTCTGCTGATTCCGGTACGGATTTTTCGAGCTCTTCAAGAAACTTGGTTTCAACGGAACGTTCCAGACTGTTAAATATTTCTGCCATTAATTCGTGGCTGTCACGCCTCTGGGTACGGGCCAGATTGGACATGAACTCGGTTCTTAGTGTTTTTTCAACGTCCTCAAGAACTTCTTTTTGAACGGCCTCCATGCGGAGCATACGATGCACGACTTCCAGTGCAAAATTTTCGGGAAGAAGAGCGAGAACACGGGCGGCGTGTTCTGTTTGAACTTTGGACATGACGACAGCAACGGTTTGCGGATATTCTTTTTGCAGAAAATTAGCCAGTATTTCTTCATTCACATTGCCAAGCTTTTCCCACATGGTTCGTCCAGCCGGACCACGGATTTCTTCCATGATCTGATCGACTTTCTCCTGTCCCATAACTTTGGTCAGAAGGCGTTCGGTACTATCCAGTGTTCCTACCAGAGCGTTGGTCGAGCTCATTTGTTCGGCGAAATCAACGAACAGCCGTTCGACAACATTGGCATTAACCTTGCCAAGATTGGCCATGGTTTGTGAAATCTCCATGATTTCATCATCGTCCATATGCTCAAATATTTTGGCAGTGTAGTCTTCCCCGAGTGCCAACAGGAAAATAGAAGCTTTTTCAGCCCCTCCCAGTGTACGATAATCCTCACGAACGCGCATAATTCCTTGCCCCTAGCTTATCCTTCCTGACTCATCCAGCTGCGAATAACGGAAACGGTTTCCGATGGATAATTGTCAACAATATCTTCTACTCTTTTAACAGATGAAGCCTTAACCTTGCCCTCGACCTGGTTCATATCAACAAAGGGATCATGTTCTTCTTCTTCAGAGGGCGGCGTAAATTCATCGCCGTCTAGCCCACCCGGTCCGGCTAATGCCGGGTTTACAGGAAGGCCGGCCAGTAATTCAGGATTAAGCTCATCGTCAAGGGAGGGGTCTACGTTTAGTAAGCGCCCCATCATAGGCTGTAAAACAAGAAGAATAACAAGCACAATCATAATGGCGACTGTTATGATTTCAACAGCATCAAGAAGGTCGCCACGCTCAAATCCAAACAAAAGATTGGAATCAAGAAGGGAGTCATCCGACTCAATATCGACAAATTGCATATTGATAACCTCAAGCGTATCTCCTCTTGATTCATCATATCCAATCGCTGACTTTACCAGGGACGCAATCTTATCTAGTTCCTCTTGCGCGCGCGGCTCATAAAGACGGTTTCCTTCTTCATCGGCTTTTGCGTAAGTGCCATCGACAAGGACCGCAACAGAGAGCCTGTTGACCTCGCCAACTTCACGAACCATGCTGCGCACCGTCCGACTGATTTCATAATTGGTGACTTCTTCTATCCGGTTGCTTTCAATGGACGGTTTGGAGTCAACAAACAGGTCGCCGGCAATACCCGGCAGGTTGTTCTGCACGGAAACATCACTGGATGGTGGATCACGTTCAGTATTGTTTTCTTCTGTTGTTTGGGACGAGCGAACAACCTGACTTTCGGGGTCGTATGATTCTTCATTTGTGCTGATTCGATCAAAGTCAAGGTCAGCTGTTATGTTGGCACGAACCTTCCCGTACCCAACGATGTTGGCAACCATTTCTTCAATTTTACGGGTCAGTTGTTGTTCATAGTTGCGGCGCATTTCCTCAGCTTTGATCGTCAAAAGAGATTCGTCTTCTTCGCCGCCACGGGCCAGTAAATTGCCGCTGCTGTCAATAATGGAGACCGTTTGCGGTTTCAGTTGCGGTACGGCGGAGGCGACAAGAGACTGGATAGAGAGTATCTGCTCTCTTTCAAGCTGCGCACCGGGCCGCAGTCCTAAAAAAACGCTGGCGCTCGCCGGGCGGTTTTCCCGGCTAAATAATTCTCTTTGTGGCAGAACCAGATGAACACGGGATGATCGTATGGATTCTAATGAGGCGATTGTTCGTGATAATTCGCCTTCCAGAGCGCGGACCTGATTAACATTTTGCACAAAATTAGTGGTGCCAAAGCTTGATTTTTGGTCAAAAATTTCATATCCCATCGAGCCGCCATTCGGAAGTCCTTCTTGTGCAAGGATCATACGGGAACGCCCTACATCGTCTTCCGGTACCATCACGCGGGCCCCATCCTGTGAAATGGTGTAGCGGATACCGGCGCTTTCTAGCTGTACAGCCATAGAGGATGAGTCTGAAGAAGACAGGTCGCCATATAGAAGTTTAAGTTCCGGTGTGGAAATGCGCATGGAAACAAAAATGAAAAACATCATGAGCGCAAGAAGCACACCGCCCATGATGGCAATGCGCGCGGCACCCAGTTGTTTTATTGTATCAAGAAAGTTATTCACACATTAATCCTTTTTTTAATCCCTTAATCTTTTTTGTTTAAAAACCATCACGGAAAGGCTCAGAGCGCCAAGAAGGAAGCAGGAAGAATAATCAAAACAGGAAGGCGTGTCTTCCCAGAGCACAAGTATAATGGTTTTTTAATCATTTTTCCATGCATCTCTGTTAATCCGTTTATTTTGATTTCCAGAGTGCGTGCAAAATAATCGACGCCTTCTTATATTATAGGAAATCGGGCTTAATGTATCTCTAAATTAAGAGAGCAATAGATCTTAAAGTGATTTTTATTTTACGGGCTTTGTTTTTAATTCCATAATATTGAAATTAACTTGACTTTTGACGGAAGGTGCGGTAAGCTAATAGTAGGTTAGTGCCTCTACACTCTTGGGGAGTGTAAGCACATAGGTTTAGAAGAATTGGTTAGGGAAATGATTGAAGCTGTAAATTCAGTATTGCAGAACGCGTCAGTTGTCCGTGCTAGTGTCGAACAGACCAGCACGGCAGATTCCTTCGTTGCCAACCCGGAGAGGGTTCAGAAGGCAGCGGAAGCCCCTTTCATTGGCGGACCTCATATTTTCATAGATGTTAATTTCGACAGGGCCGTCATACAAATACATGATTCTGATACGGGTGATGTTGTTGCTCAGTTTCCTTCTCAGAGCAGTTTAGAAGTTCAGGCCCGTCAGACGGCTAGTCTGGCCGCGCAACAGAGCGCACCGGCGCCTTCGCCGCAAGCCGCAGAGACGGTTTCTACAGGTAGTGTTGACTCCTCCGGTGCAACGGTATCGGGAACGACGGATGTTCCAACACCAACACCAACTGGTGGAGATACAGGGGCGGGTGCTCCTGATGTATCGACAACAACGAATGCGGCTACGGCACAACAATTGGCAGCTTTTGCAGCTGCGGCTCAGTCAGGAAATACCAATAGCGGTAACGTCACACTGCTGGCCTGATTTTTTCGTCTTTACATTATATATGTGATTTTTTATGAACCGCCGGTCAGGCGGTTTTGTTTTGCATAGGGCTGTGAGGAGGCGGGGGGTCTTGTCCGTCCATCTCTGCCTTTATTTCGTCCTTGGGTTTCGTGAGCAGGCCCGCCGCTATTTCTTGATTAATTTCAATCAGGATATTCAGTTTTTCTTTTGCGGGAGCCGCCAGAACATCCACAGAGTGTTTAAAAATAAAGACACCCAGATTGGCGATATTGTTGCGTAGATCGACAGACCGGTCCGGATTGTCGTCTTCTACGGCGGTATCAACGAACATCATCCATATCTGACGGTTATAGGTAATCACGTCGTCCAGCCGTTCGGGAGTCAGATCATCCCATGTTTCCTGAAGGTTTTGAAAAGCCTTGGCCGCCTTGAGAAGGACACGGGCCTCTACCTCACGCTGGTCCGGCGTATGAGCCTGCGCATGTTGATCATAGGCCCCGGCAGCATTGGCATGCGGGTTTGTCGGCGGATTAGTTTTATTGTGTGACATTGGC
>JAJFGQ010000031.1 GCA_021776075.1 Alphaproteobacteria bacterium
TGATTATGCCCGGTGATAATTGCAAGGTGAATGTTGAACTGATCAACCCGATCGCCATGACCGAAGGCCTTCGTTTCGCTATCCGTGAGGGTGGCAGAACTGTTGGTGCCGGTGTTGTATCTAAGATTATTGAGTAACGGGACTTTAGGGAAAAGGTAAGGTTATGGAAACACAAAGTATACGCATACGCCTTAAGGCTTTTGATCACAGGATTCTGGATCAGTCGACCGGGGAGATTGTCAGTACGGCAAAACGGACAGGTGCCGGTGTGCGTGGACCAGTGCCTTTACCGACCCGGATTGAGCGGTTTACGGTTTTACGTTCGCCGCATGTTAACAAGAAGTCGATGGAGCATTTTGAAATACGGACTCATAAGAGGGTTCTGGATATTATTGATCCAACGCCGCAGACTGTCGATGCATTGATGAAACTTGATCTGGCAGCCGGTGTGGATGTTGAGATTAAAATTGGAGAGGCTGCGTAAGATGAGAACCGGATTGATTGCACGGAAAGAAGGAATGACCCGCATCTTTGATGATGAAGGAAAGCAGATTCCTGTGACTGTGTTGAAAGTTGATCATTGTCAGGTTGTTTCTGTTCTTGAGCAGAGCAAGCATGGCTATACAGCTGTACAGCTTGGTGCCGGAACGGCCAAAGTGAAGCGTACAAGTAAACCTAATCGTGGTCATTTCGCTAAGGCTAAGGTTGAGCCGAAGAAAAAAGTTGTTGAATTCCGGGTTTCTCCTGAGAATATACTGGAGGTTGGTGCCGAACTGGGTGTAAACCATTTTGTACCGGGGCAATATGTTGACGTTTGCGGAACGAGCATTGGTAAGGGTTTTGCCGGCGCGATGAAACGCCATAATTTTGGAGGCATGCGCGCAACACACGGCGTGTCTGTTTCTCACCGGGCGCATGGTTCTACGGGGCAGTGTCAGGATCCGGGAAAGGTCTTTAAGGGTAAAAAAATGGCCGGCCATATGGGGGCGGAGCGTGTTACGACGCAGAGCCTGAAGGTTGTGGCTGTTGACATGGATGATGATTTAATTCTGGTGCAGGGCGCTGTTCCCGGTCCGGATTCGGGTTGGATTTTAGTACAGGATGCCGTGAAGAAGAAGCTCCCTGATGATGTGCCAAAACCGGCAGGTTTGAAGAGTGATGCTGTGCCGGTTGCGGCAGACGAAACGGCAGAAGTGGCAGAAGAAGTTGTGACGGCTGATGTTGTTGATGAGCCGGCTCAGGATGCTCCGGCTGCAGAAGAAAAAACAGAGGCTCTTGCGCAGGAATCTGGTGATGCGGTTGAGGCCGAAAAAGAAGAGAAAAAGGACTAGATCATGAAAGTCGCGGTCAAAGATATAAGTAATAAAAGCGTAGGCGAGATCACGCTGGATGATTCCATCTTCGGTGTGGATGTGAAGCAGGATATTCTCCATCGTATGGTGACTTACCAACTGAACAAGCGCCGCGCCGGTACGCATAAAGTGAAGCAGCGTGATGAAATTAGCGGTACAGGTAAAAAGCCTCACCCTCAGAAAGGTACGGGGCGTGCCCGCGCCGGTGATAAAAAGAGGAATATTGACCGTGGCGGTGCCACTGTGTTTGGTCCTGTCGTGCGATCTCATGCGACGTCTTTGCCTTCGAAAGTGCGGATGCTGGCTATGAAAATGGCGCTGTCTTCCAAAGGTAAGAACGGCAAGCTTATTATTCTGGATGAGGCCAAAGCCAAGGATCATAAAACAAAACCGATGGCGGAGGCTTTTGGTAAGCTTGGTTTTGAATCGGCTTTGGTTGTTTGCGGACAAGACGTTGATGTTAATTTTGCGCGCGCGACACGTAATTTGCCGCGTATTGATGTTTTACCCTCTCAGGGTGCCAATGTTTATGACATTTTACGTCGTGACGTGTTGGTGCTGACAAAAGAGGCCGTCAATGATCTGACGGAAAGGTTGAAAGGTTAGAAAAATGGCTGCAAAGGCAAAAAAACAGGATACGCAGGAATGGATGTACGACATCATCCGTAATCCGCTTGTTACAGAGAAGTCAACATTGGGCTCGCAGCATGGGCAGGTGACTTTTCATGTGCCGCTTTCTGCGACCAAGCCTCGGATCAAGCAGGCTATAGAGCTCCTGTTTGGTGTAAAGGTAAAGGGCGTGAATACGTTGATAGTTAAAGGTAAAACAAAGCGCTTTAAAGGCGTTTTGGGACGTCGGAGTGACGTGAAGAAAGCAATTGTTACGCTGGAAGACGGTCAGACGATTGATGTTGGAACCGGGATTTAGGAAAGCAAGAAGGTAAGACCGATGGCACTGAAAAAATTTAAACCAAGAACGCCGGGAACACGTCAGCTCGTTACTGTTGATCGCACCGGGTTATGGAAGGGTAAGCCTGAGAAAAGTTTGACAGAGGGTCTGTCAAAAACAGGTGGCCGGAATAATCATGGGCGCGTGACAGCTTGGCATCGTGGCGGTGGTCATAAGCGTCGTTATAGGGTTTTGGATTGGAAGCGCCGTAAATGGGGCGCTGTGGCAATTGTTGAGCACATTGAATATGATCCGAACCGGACAGCTTATATTGCCCTGATTAAATATGAGGATGGTGAAAAGGCTTATATTCTGGCGCCGCAGCGCTTGCAGCCGGGTGATAAGGTTGTTGCCGGTGAAAAAACAGATGTGAAGCCTGGTAATGCCATGCTGTTGAAAAATATGCCGGTGGGTACGATTATTCACAACGTGGAAATGAAGGCGGGTAAGGGCGGTCAGATGTGCCGGGCAGCCGGTACCTATGCCCAGCTTGTGGGTCGGGATCAGGGTTATGCGCAGATCAAATTGACGTCCGGCGAGTTACGCATTGTAAGACAGGAGTGCATGGCAACAGTTGGCGCTGTTTCTAATCCTGATCATATGAATACGAATAAAGGGAAGGCCGGCCGTAACCGTTGGTTGGGAAGGCGCCCGACGACACGGGGCGTTGCTATGAACCCTGTCGATCACCCTTTGGGTGGTGGTGAAGGTAAATCTGCCGGTGGACGGCATCCGGTGACCCCTTGGGGTAAGCCGACCATGGGGTATAAAACGCGTAAGAATAAGACGACGGATAAGTATATTATTCGCCGCCGGAAAAAATAAGGAGTAGATGACACATGTCACGTAGTGTTTGGAAAGGCCCGTTTGTTGATCGCCATCTTTTGAAAAAGGTGGAGAAGGTGATGGGAAGCGGAAGAAATGAGATTATTAAAACCTGGTCACGCCGTTCTACGATTTTACCCCAATTTGTGGGTATTACTTTCGGTGTGCATAACGGCAGGAAGTTTATACCTGTTCTTGTCACTGACCAGATGATCGGCCATAAATTAGGCGAATTTTCCCCGACACGGACGTATCGTGGGCATGGGGCTGATAAAAAAGTAAGTAGAGGATGACCCAGGATAAACGGAGTATATGATGGGACAGCAGGAAAACAAAAGACGCGAGGCGGATGACGAGGCGAAGGCGATGGCGAAAACCCTTCGCACCAGTCCGCAAAAGTTAAATCTGGTTGCGCAGATGATCCGCGGTAAGAAGGCAGAGAAGGCATTGATTGATCTTGATTTCTGCTCTCGCCGTATAGCCGGGGAAGTTAAAAAGGTCTTGCAGGCAGCCGTGGCCAATGCAGAGAATAATCATGGTCTTGATGTTGACCGTCTGTATGTGTCCGAGGCAATTGTAGGGAAGTCCATTGTTATGCGCCGTTTTCGCGCACGGGCACGGGGCCGCGGTGCCCGGATTGAAAAGAAATTCAGCCGTTTGACCGTCGTGGTCAAAGAGCGGACAGAGTAAGGAGCGAATAAAGCATGGGACAGAAGGTTAACCCAATTGGAATGCGTCTTGGTATCAACCGGACTTGGGATTCTCGCTGGTTTTCGGATCGTGGTTATGCTGAAAAGCTGATTCAGGATTTGAAACTGCGCGAGTATGTTAAGGATCGTTTGAAGATAGCCGGCATCAGCAAGGTTATTATTGAACGTGCCGCGCAGAATACGAAGGTCACGGTTTATACAGCCCGACCCGGTGTTATTATTGGGAAAAAAGGTGCTGATATTGAGAAGCTTCGTCAGGAACTGTCCCGTCGTGTTGGTGGTGATGTCGCTTTGAATATTGTTGAAATTCGTAAGCCGGAAATGGATGCGCAGCTTGTCGCCGAGAATGTTGCACAACAACTGGAGCGTCGTGTGTCTTTTCGTCGTGCGATGAAACGGGTTGTGCAGTCCTCCTTGCGGCTGGGCGTGAAGGGTATTCGTATTAATGTGTCCGGTCGTCTCGGTGGTGCCGATATCGCCCGTACCGAATGGTACCGTGAAGGCCGTGTGCCTTTGCATACGCTGCGCGCTGATATGGATTATGGCGTTGCCGAGGCCTTGACGACTTACGGGATTATTGGTGTGAAGGTCTGGATTTATAAAGGCGATATTATGGAGCACGATCCGATGGCTCGTGATAAGCGCATGCAGGATACGCAAGGCGGTATGAAGCGGAATTAGTTAGTGAAGAATTGTTCAGTGTTTGATTATGAGTTGAGGCAGAGAAGATGTTAAGCCCTAAGAAGACGAAATTCAGGAAGCAACATAAGGGCCGCATTCATGGTAATGCGAAAGGCGGCACGGCGTTGAGTTTTGGTGCTTATGGCCTGAAGGCTTTATCACCGGATCGTATTACGGCCCGTCAGATTGAGGCGGCACGGCGTACGATTACCCGTCATATTAAACGGCAGGGTAAAGTCTGGATCCGCATTTTCCCGGATGTGCCGGTAACGGCAAAACCGTTGGAAGTGCGGCAAGGTAAAGGTAAGGGCTCGCCGGAATATTGGGCGTGCCGTGTGAAGCCGGGCCGTATCCTGTTTGAAATGGACGGTGTGCCTGAAGGTGTTGCGCGTGAGGCGTTGGCTCTGGCAGCGGCAAAATTGCCGATTAATACGAAATTTGTTACCCGCGTTGGTAGCTAGGGAGTTAGAGGACCATGAAAGCGGAAGAGTTAAAGACAAAAACGGTTGATGAGTTGAGCAAGATGCTGATGGATGTGAAGAAAAAGCAATTTAATTTGCGTTTTCAGAAGTCACAGGGGCAGCTGGAGAATACGGCGCAGATTCGTGTTGTGCGCCGGGATGTTGCCCGCATCAAGACGTTTATGAGTGAAAAGGCGGAAGCCGTTGTGAATGCCAAGGACAGTAGTAAGATCAAGAAATCTTCTACCAAGGCAGCTTGAGATAAAGTTTAGGAATAGGAGACTAATATGCCACGCCGTATTTTGGAAGGTGCCGTTGTAAGCGATAAGATGGATAAGACAGTGACTGTTCTTGTGGAGCGGCGCTTTATGCATCCTGTTTACAAGAAATATGTGAAGAATTCGAGTAAGTATGCGGCCCATGATGAGTCAAATGCTTTTGCGACGGGTGATCGGGTGCAGATTGAAGAGTGTCGTCCGATTTCCAAACGCAAAACATGGCGCGTGATTACGGCGACGGCAGCAGGAACGGCCGTCAAGACAAAAGAAAAGTCAGCTCCTGTGAAAGAGGTTAAGGAAGAGAAGGTAAAGCCTACGGTAAAGGCAGAAAAGACAGAAACAAAAAAGGCTGCGCCCAAGAAGAAAGCAACAGCCAGTAAGAAGGATGCAGATAAATGATACAGATGCAGACAAGGCTTGATGTAGCCGATAATAGTGGCGCGAAGCAGGTGCAGTGCATCAAGGTGCTGGGTGGATCTCACCGCCGTTTTGCCAATGTTGGTGATGTGATTGTTGTTTCCGTGAAGGATGCTATTCCGCGCGGCCGTGTGAAAAAAGGTGATGTTCACCGTGCTGTAATCGTACGGACGGCTCATGGTCTGCAACGGCAGAATGGTGAAAAGATACGTTTTGACGGTAACGCGGTTGTTCTGGTTAATAAGCAGGGTGAGCCGATCGGTACACGGATTTTTGGCCCTGTGACACGGGAATTGCGTGGTAAGGGCTATATGAAGATTATTTCTCTTGCACCGGAGGTGCTGTAATGAGCAAGACAAAAATGAAAATTAAAAAAGGCGATCAGGTTGTTGTGATAGCCGGGAAAGACAAAGGTGCCAAAGGTGAGGTGCTGAACGTTATAACGGCGGCGCGGCGTGTTCTTGTTCAGGGCGTGAATATGGTGAAGAAACATCAGAAACCAACGCAATTTGCGGCGGGTGGTATTCAGGATGTTGAACTCTCTATTCACGTTTCAAATGTTGCTTTGGCGGATCCGAAGGGTGGTCAGGCAACGCGTGTAGGATATAAGGTTTTAAAGGGTGGTAAGAAAGTGCGTGTTGCCCGGAAATCAGGTGAAACGGTTGAATAAAGGAAAAGTGAAAATGCAACCGCGTTTTAAAGAAAAATATGAGAAAGAGCTGAAGGCTCGCATGAAAGAGAAATTCGGTTATAAGAACGAATTTCAGGTGCCGAAGCTTGATAAAATTGTCATTAATATGGGTGTCGGTGATGCGTCCCAGAACCGCGGCTTTATAGAGTCGGCCGCGAATGATCTGGCGCTGATTGCCGGTCAGAAACCTGTGGTCACGAGAGCGAGAAAGTCTAATGCGGCTTTCAAGCTGCGGGAAGGCATGGCTATTGGTACGAAGGTTACCTTGCGGCGTGAGCGGATGTACGAATTTCTGGACCGTCTGGTGACCGTGGCTTTGCCGCGTGTGCGCGATTTTCGCGGCATAAACGGCAAAAGTTTTGACGGGAGAGGAAATTATGCCCTTGGTATTGAAGAGCATATTGTTTTTCCGGAAATAAACTATGACAAGGTCGACAAGATTCGCGGGATGGATATTGTTATATGTACGACAGCGCAAACAGACGAGGAAGCCAAAGAGCTTTTACGTGGTTTTGATATGCCGTTTCGGGATTAAAAGAACAGAGTTTTTGAAGAAAGAGGAAAATAGATGGCAAAGGTAAGTGCAGTAGAAAGAGACGATAAGCGTCGTCGCTTAGAGAAAAAATACGCTGCGAAGCGTAAAAAGCTAAAGGCCGTTGTCGGAGACAAGGAGGCATCTATGGAAGATCGCTTTCAGGCTGTTTTGAATTTAGCGGAATTACCGCGCAATTCTTCAAAAACGCGCATGCGTAATCGTTGTGCATTAACGGGTCGGCCACGCGGACATCACAGAAAGTTCCGCCTGTCCAGAAACGCAGTGAGATTACTAGCCTCACGCGGTGAATTGCCCGGTGTAACAAAATCTAGCTGGTAAGGAGGATATGGCAAAATGACGATGAGCGATCCCCTTGGTGATATGTTGACCCGCATTCGTAACGGACAGCATGCACAAAAGAGTGAGATAACTTGCCCGGATTCAAAGTTACGGGCCAGTGTACTTGAGGTTCTGAGGCGCGAAGGCTTTATTCGTGGCTATAAGAAAGATAAAGACAGTCGTGGTTTACCGTTGCTGAACATAGAATTGAAATATGATCAGGGTCGGCCGACTATTCAGGAGATTAGTCGCGTTTCAACGCCGGGCCGTCGTGTTTATTCGAAGGTGGGCAATTTACCGCGCTTTTACAACGGGCTGGGTATTTCGGTTATTTCAACACCGCAGGGTGTGATGGCCGACCACGAAGCCCGTTCCCATAAGATTGGCGGCGAGATTTTATGCCAGGTGTTTTAATAGTTTGAGAATGACGAGTTAAAAAATGTCAAAGATTGCAAAAAATCAAATTCCTGTTCTTGACGGTGTGAGTGTCGAGATTAATGGTCAGGATATAAAAACAAAAGGTCCAAAAGGTGAATTGTCCTTGCGGGTTCATGACGATGTGTCGGTACAGATGGAGGATGGTAATATCAGAATTACGCCGAAATCCAGTGATCGTCAGGCAAAGGCTATGTGGGGCACGATGTGGAGCCGCGTTAGTAATATGGTTCAAGGCGTTCATGAAGGCTACGTTAAGAATCTGGAGATCAAAGGCGTTGGTTACAGAGCTAATGTGCAGGGTAAAAATCTGGTTTTGCAATTGGGTTATAGCCACGATGTTCATTATCCGATACCGGAAGGGGTCAACATTGCGGTTGAAAAGCAGACGTCTGTAGCCATTAGCGGCATTGATAAGCAGAAAGTAGGCCAGGTGGCCGCCGAAATTCGTTCCTATCGCCCGCCGGAGCCTTATAAAGGCAAAGGTGTACGGTATAGTGATGAGTATATTCTCCGTAAGGAAGGCAAGAAGAAGTAAGGATTAAGATAATGGCTGTAATGAAATTAAGTACAAAAGACAGGAGAACATACCGGACGCGCAATAAGTTGCGGCAGGTGAATATTCAGCATAATGCTGTGCGCAGCGTGCGCCCACGTCTTTCTGTTTATCGTTCGAATAAGCAAATTTATGCGCAGGTGATTGATGATGTAAAAGGTATTACTCTGGCATCGGCCTCTTCTGCAGATAAAGGTTTGAAGCTGAAAAAAGGCTCTGATGTCGAAGCGGCGGAAAAGGTTGGTCAGCTTGTTGCTGAGCGTGCCAAAAAGGCCGGTATTAAAGAAGTGCAGTTTGATCGCGGCAGCTATCTCTATCACGGTAGAGTGAAAGCTGTTGCTGAGGGAGCCCGCGCTGGCGGTCTCTCATTTTAAAGGAAGGATTAAAGAATGGCTCGTGCAGGAGAACAACGTGGTAATGAAGACTCAGAATTTATCGAACGCCTGGTTAGCGTTAATCGCGTAGCCAAGGTCGTTAAAGGCGGACGTCGTTTCGGCTTTGCCGCCTTGATGGTTGTTGGCGATGGCCGCGGCCGTGTTGGTTTTGGTACGGGAAAAGCCCGCGAGGTTCCGGAAGCTGTACAAAAGGCAACCCAACAGGCCAAGCGTCGTATGATCCGTGTGCCGCTGCGTGAAGCGCGGACACTGCACCATGATATGCGGGGTTGTGCCGGTGCCGGGAAAGTATTTCTGCGCTCTGCACCACAAGGAACGGGTATTATTGCCGGTGGACCTTTGCGGGCTATTTTTGAAGCCTTGGGTGTTCAGGATGTTGTGGCCAAAGCGATCGGCTCTAACAATCCGCATAGTATGGTGAATGCGACTTTTGAAGCGTTGAGCTCCATGCAAAGTCCACGTCAGGTGGCATCCCGTCGTAACAAAAAAGTGAGCGATATTATCGTTAATCGTGAGGCTGCTCGCCCCCATGCGGAACAACAAGTTGAAGCTGCTGTTGAGGCAGCTGATGCCCAAGCTAAAGAAGCTCCAAGTAAAGCTGTTAAGGGCGCAAAAGAGGAATAAGAATTATGGCTGAAGAAAAAAAGACAAAGACGACGGCGAAGAAGGCTTCTGCACCGAAAAAGGAAGCGGCTAAGAAACCCGCAGTAGCAAAGAAAGCAGAATCTAAGCCTGTTGAGAAGAAGGCCGCGCCTGCAAAGACCGCGGCAAAGGCTGCGCCGAAGAAACAAGTGTCGGCCACATCTAAGAAGCCTTCCGGGAAGACAGTGACGGTGACACAAATTGGTTCGCCTATCGGTCGCCAGAAATATCAACGGGCGACATTGGTTGGTCTGGGTTTAAACAAAATGCACAGGACGCGGGAGCTTGAAGATACCTCTGCCGTTCGTGGTATGATTGCAAAAGTTAAGCATTTGGTCCGTGTTGAAGACGCGGCCTAAGGCTTTTTGAGATTGGATAAAGGGTAAAGACAATGAAATTGAATGAATTGCAGCCGAATGATGGTTCTATTTTTGAACGCACGCGTGTCGGGCGCGGAATCGGCTCTGGAAAGGGTAAAACCTGCGGACATGGCCAAAAAGGTCAGAAATCCCGTTCCGGTGTGGCCATAAAAGGTTTTGAAGGTGGCCAGATGCCCCTTTACCGGCGTATGCCTAAACGCGGATTTGTGAATATTTTTGCCAAGAACCTGACAACGCTCAGTCTTGGTCGTTTGCAGCAGGCGATTGATAAAAAGATGATTGATCCGAAGAAGCCGGTTGATGAAGATATGTTGGTCGCGGCTCGTGTTATACGCCGCAAAAAAGATGGTGTTCGCCTGATTGGCGGCGGCGCGTTGAAAACCAAACTTGATCTGACAATAACCGGTTCCTCCAAGCAGGCTCAGGCTGATTTTGAGAAATCAGGCGGTAAGCTGACCTTTATTGAACAGAGGGTCATGCCGGAAAGAAATTTCGAGAAAAGAAAAGACAAGCCTGCTAAAGAATAGCCAAAAGGCGCTTGCCTGACAGTTAAAAAAAGGACCGCTTCATAGAGGTTGGTCCTTTTTATTTTTCCAGATTTTTTCGTTTTTCCAGATTTTTTCGTTTTTATTGTGCAGTGTTGGCCTGATAGAGAGATTCATGGCTTGAAAGCCTTTTGCCAATCCTATATTCATGAGCGTTCAGATGTAAAAATGGTGAGGACTATTCTATGGTATCTGCTGTCGAACAGCTTGCAAAGGGCGCGAACTGGAGTGCGTTTTCCAAAGCGACCGAACTGAAACAGCGTCTTCTGTTTGTGATGGGGGCGCTTCTGGTTTACCGGTTGGGAACATATATTCCTGTTCCCGGCATTGATCCGGCCGTCTGGAATGAAATTTTTACGCAAAAGGGTGGCGGTATCCTGGACATGTTCAACATGTTTTCCGGTGGCGCGCTGAAGCGTATGACAATTTTTGCCTTGAATATCATGCCGTATATCTCGGCGTCTATTATCATGCAGCTCGCTACTTCTATGTCGACGAAATTGGAGGCTATGAAAAAAGAGGGTGAAGTAGGGCGTATGAAGATTAACCAGTATACGCGTTATTTAACGGTGTTTCTGGCATCTGTGCAGGCGTATGGTTTGGCCGTAGGGCTTGAAAGCCTTCAGGGTTCAACCGGTTCGGCCGTTATTGATCCGGGCCTGTTTTTTAGGGTTTCCACCGTTATTACGATTGTGGGCGGTACGGTGTTCCTGATGTGGCTGGGGGAGCAGATTACGCAGCGCGGCGTAGGGAATGGTATTTCCTTGATTATCTTTGCCGGGATTGTGGCGGGATTGCCACGGGCGGTGGCTAGTATGCTGGAACTGGGCCGTCAGGGGCAGTTTAATTTTATAGAGCTTTTGTTGTTGGTCGCTTTGATTGTAGGTGTTATTGCTTTCATTGTATTTATGGAACGGGCGCAGCGGCGCGTTGTGGTGCAATATCCGAAGCGGCAGGTGGGTAATCGTATGATGATGGGGGATCAGAACCATATTCCCCTGAAGCTGAATACGGCAGGTGTGATTCCGCCTATCTTTGCATCTTCTCTGTTATTGTTACCTTTGACGATTGTCGGGTTTAGCGGATTGAGTGGCGGGGATATTACCTCGACGATCGCCCGTTATTTGCAGCATGGCCAGCCGCTTTATATGTTGCTTTATGGCGCTTTGATTGCGTTCTTTGCCTTCTTTTATACGGCGGTTGTCTTTAATCCGCAGGATAACGCCGATATGTTGCGCAAGCATGGTGGCTTTGTGCCGGGGATCAGACCAGGTACGCCGACGGCGGAGTATATGGATTATGTGCTGACACGGATTACAACCATGGGCGCTCTTTATCTGGTTTTTATCTGTTTGCTGCCTGAATTATTGATTTCAAAATACAGCCTGCCTTTCTATTTTGGTGGAACCAGTTTGCTGATCGTTGTGACTGTGACAATGGATACGGTCGCGCAGATCCATTCTCATTTGGTTGCGCACCAATATGAGGGGCTTATTAAAAAGTCGAAATTGGGAGGAAAACGCCGATGAACCTGATTATTTTGGGGCCTCCGGGGGCAGGTAAGGGAACGCAGGCCAAAAAACTTGAAGAGAAACACGGCCTGAAGCAGCTTTCGACGGGTGAGATGTTGCGCGCTGAAGTAGCTGCGGGTACTGAGTTAGGCCAAAAGGCAAAGGAGACAATGGATCGCGGTGATTTAGTGTCCGATAATATTATTATCGAGATGATTGCGCACTGTATTGAACAGCCGGATTGTGCGAATGGCGTTATTTTTGATGGCTTTCCGCGTACGGTAGCGCAAGCAGAGGCGTTGGATGATATGTTGCTGGAAAAAGGTAAGCCGCTTGCCGCTGTTATTGAACTGACAGTCGATGAAGAGGAACTGGTCAACCGGTTAAATACGCGTATCCGGGACATGACAGAAGCCGGTCAGGCTGTGCGGAGCGACGATAATGAGGAGATCTTGCGGAATCGTTTGCAGGTTTACCGCGACCTGACAGCGCCGATTGTTCCTTATTACAAAACAAAAGGCATGTTAAGTGCCGTGAATGGCATGCAGTCCATTGAAGACGTTGAAGCGGCTATCAATGCCCTTCTTGATTGTGATAATGGTGACAGGGGCTGCCAATCCGTTTCCGGCGGCCCGTCCCAGTAGCCTGACACCCCCTCCCCCTATTTATTGACATAAATAAACACCTTGTTGTAGTGTGCCGTCATGTTTTATGAAATGTGGTGCTCTGCGCTGCTTTGAGGAGATGAAAAATGGACGGCAATGACAATAATCAGGAAGAAGAAAAACAGTTTCTTCATTTACAGGATGTTTTGAAATCCATTTTTAACGAGGCTGTGGGCGCCGTTGTGAAAGAGGAGCCTGCTTATTTCGAAGCCTTGCTACAAAAATGGATGGCTCCCGCGTATCTTGATGAATTAAAGGATGATGAAGAGATAGCGGCATGGCGCGCTTCTGAAGGTATTGAGTCGCTGGATAACAAAGAGGGTATGGAGGCCTTTGTTAAATTTAATATGCAGAGAGCTGCTAGCCTGTTTATCTTTCTTGGTTTCTTTCATGAGTTTTCTCATTTTTGTAGGGATGTTACAGAAGACCGGGAGAGTGTGGTAAAGCGTTTGGAAGAGTTTAGAGCCGCGGGCCTTGAGGAATTACGTGAATACATAAAAGAAGATGCGGCTCAAGGGATGACAGAAGAGGCTCCTGAAGATATAGATCAATATGCGCATGTTCATGCCAAGGTCATTATGAAGAGCGTTGATGGTTTGATTGAAAACCTGAATAAACCCTCTCGTTTAACGAAGGCTCTTGATCTAAAGCTCTAGATTTCAGGCTTGTTATTGAGGTAATGGAAAGGAAGATTATTGTGAAAAAATATTTTACGAGCTCACTGCCGATTCTTACGCTGGCGTTTGTACTTGGTACGCAATTGCCGGCGCAGGCAGAAATGTCCTCAGAATGCAGAAGTGAAGGGACGAAATTATTTATGCCCGGCGCAGATCCGGCTGCCAATGCCAATAGTTCTTATGAGGTTTTGGTTATGCTGAAGAAAAACAGTGAGCTGGCTCAGATGGTGCGTGAAGCAGAGGGGAGGGACATCGGGCAGATTATGAACGAGGTTGCGCCGCAAGGTGTTCGTTTTGATCCTGATTCAGCACGTTATTTTGCGCCGAGCATAAATGCTATTTTGCTCCATATGTGTACGGACAAAAATTTAACAGCCGGACAGGCTTTAAAGAGTCTTTCCAGGCAAGTGGAAGATGTTGATGCCGCGTCATTTAATTCTGTGATCGGTACCAATTCCCCTGTTCCTGATTTTAACTGAGGCTGGAAAAAAAAGTGGAATCTCTGGGCCGGTGCATATTTTTATTGACATGAGCCGCATTATACGTAGAATGCGCGCATCTCTCTAGTGGAGGAGTGCCGTTTTCGCCTGTAACGCTTGTAATTCAAGGTGTTCTTGTTTGGCAGAAGGCACGGTTTTAGTGTACGGACCGGTTCGGGGAAAACTTAACGCGTGGACCCGATTACGGTTCGGTAGAAATTGAAAGGAGCAGGCAGTGGCTCGTATAGCTGGTGTAAATATTCCCGATAATAAGCGCGTAACAATTGCGCTGACATATATTCATGGTATTGGCCGCACGACAGCCCGCAAGATTTGCGCGGCGACCGGTGTCGATAAGCAACGTCGTATGAAGGAATTGACCGAGGATGAATTGAATTCCATCCGTAAGGAAATGGAATCCGACGATTATACGATCGAGGGGGATCTGCGGCGTCAGACTTCAATTAATATCAAGCGTTTGATGGATATGAAATCCTATCGCGGTCTTCGTCACCGTGCCCATTTACCTGTACGGGGGCAGCGTACCAGTACGAATGCACGTACACGTAAGGGACCGGCAAAACCGATCGCCGGTAAAAAACAGACACTGGCCAAGAAGTAGTAGTAAGGGATAAGAGCAATGGCTAAGGCAGCAGTAAAATCGAAAAAGAAGGTTAAAAAGAATATCATATCCGGTATTGCGCATGTGAATTCGTCCTTCAACAATACGATAATTACAATTACCGATGTACAGGGGAACGCTGTTTCCTGGTCTTCGGCAGGTACGATGGGCTTTAAAGGGTCCCGCAAATCAACGCCGTATGCCGCTCAGATGGCCGCAGAAGATGCGGCTAATAAAGCCAGAGAGCACGGTATGAAGGAGCTTGATGTGCGTGTGCGTGGTCCCGGTTCCGGTCGGGAATCGGCATTGCGTGCGTTGTCGGCGACTGGATTTATCATTAAGTCCATTTGCGATATTACACCGATTCCGCATAATGGCTGCCGTCCGTCGAAAAGAAGAAGAGTTTAGGGCTGACGGCGCTTTTAAGTCCGGTTTGTCCGGTTTGCGTTATTTATTATTTGATTTTGAAACAGAGGGGATAGAGCCTTGATACAGAAGAATTGGCAGGAATTGATTAAACCGTCCAAAGTTGAAATCGACCATGGTGCTGATCCAAAATGCGTTGGTAAAGTGCTTGTAGAGCCTTTGGAGCGTGGTTTTGGTTTGACGTTGGGTAATGCTTTGCGCCGTATTTTGCTATCGTCCTTGCAAGGCGCGGCTGTAACGGCTGTGCAGATCGAAGGTGTGTTGCATGAGTTTTCCTCGATTGAGGGCGTGCGTGAAGACGTTACGAATATCGTCCTGAATGTGAAGGCGATTGCTGTGCGCATGCATGTTGAAGGACCAAAGAAAATGCGTCTTATTGCCGAAGGTCCTTGTGAAGTGACTTCCGGTATGATTGAGGCAGGTGCCGATATTGAAATCATGAACCCGGATCTTGTGATTTGTACTCTGGATAAGGGTGCGAAGCTGAACATGGAAATGACTGTGAATACAGGGAAAGGTTATTGCCCGGCAGCACAGAATCGTCCGGAAGAAGCCCCTGTGGGTCTGATACCGGTGGATAGTGTTTTCTCTCCTATTCGTAAGGTGACTTATGAAGTAGAGGATACACGGGTTGGTCAGATTACAGATTATGATAAACTGACATTGCGTATGGAAACGAACGGCGTGATTTCGCCTGAGGATGCTGTGGCCTATGCTGCGCGGATTATGCAGGATCAGTTGCAGGTCTTTATCAACTTTGATGAGCCAACAGAAGCGACTGTGCAGGAAGAAAAAGAAGAGCTTCCATTCAATAAAAACCTGTTACGTAAGGTTGATGAACTGGAGCTTTCTGTACGCTCTGCCAATTGCCTGAAAAACGATAACATCGTTTATATCGGCGATTTGGTACAGAGAAGCGAGAGCGATATGTTGAGAACGCCGAATTTTGGTCGGAAATCTTTGAATGAGATCAAGGAAGTCTTGACGACTATGGGGTTGCATCTGGGCATGCAGGTCGAAGGATGGCCGCCTGAGAATGTTGAAGATCTGGCGCGGAAAATAGAAGATCCGTATTAAGTGTAGGAACTGAATAATGAGACATGGCATTAAACAACGAAAATTGAATCGTACTGCGAGTCACCGTAAGGCAATGTTTGCCAATATGGCGGTTGCTTTGATTAAGCACGAGCAAATTACAACGACTTTGCCGAAGGCAAAAGAACTGCGCCCCATCACAGAGAGATTAATTACTCTGGGTAAAAAGGGTGGTGTAGCTAATCGGCGCCGCGCGGCTTCCATTATGCGTGATGAACAACAAGCGGCTAAGTTGTTTGCTATATTGGCTGACCGTTACAAGGATCGTTCCGGTGGGTATTGCCGGATTATGAAGGCTGGCTTTCGCTATGGTGATGCGGCTCCTATGGCCGTGATTGAGCTTGTTGACCGTGATGTTGATGCCAAGGGGCTGGATAGCGGTCCGGTTTTTGATGGCGATGACATGGCTTTGCCGGAGGCACCTGTTGCGGAAGAAAAGCCGAAAAAAGCTACCAAGAAGAAGGCTGCTGCGGCTTAAGCGATCTCTCATAGAGCCGGGTATCCCGGTTTATAAATATTGGAACATAGAAGCGAAGCGTTATAGCTCGATTTTTTCGGGCTATTCGTCTTTTTGTTTTTCATAGAGGTGGTCCCACTAATTCGGACAGGGTGCTAAGCTACTAATTATGACCAAAGGAGGGTCATTGATATGAGTAGAACGAGAAAGAACCACCCGGCCGGTTTTAAGGCCAAAGTAGCATTATCAGCCTTGCGAGAAGATGC
>JAJFGQ010000032.1 GCA_021776075.1 Alphaproteobacteria bacterium
CTGGCGTGATGTCATGCGGGATATTCACCAGAAAAACAACCATAAGAAAAGGGAGGCAACGCCCCCCTCTTCCCTTTCTTCAACAACGCCTAACAATGACTTTCCGTCCTTGCTACAACGTCTTCTGGGCTATTAACTTTATACCGCTGTATAAATATTTTCGTTATAGATGGCATATTGGTCCCGCTGGGCAGAAGCAAAACGGTCTTCGCCGATACGATGCCAATGATCTCTGAGCTTCAGAACAGACGCTTGCGGGCCTCCATTCTCCCAACTTGTCCGCATCAGACTTCTGTCAACAAAATCGAGAAAGCTAACCGGGAAAGCACGCCGTGGCGCTTTTAGCCCCAGATCGACCAGCGTTTTGGCTATCAACGCATCGCCGCAATCCATCATATCGGCTGTGAACTGGATGGATGAAAGGATTTTAATCTCCATCCGGCTGCTGGGCACATGACGTAAATGCCGCATAAACCGAGCATATACATCCATTTCAAAAAAGGCCTCTCCCTCCCGTGGAGGAGGAAGAGGTAGCACTGATCTTTCGTCGCCTTGAGCCATCGTTTTGTGATTGGAGTGGATAGAGGCTTGACCGGTGCGGTTATTGTTCCTGTTTTCTGTATTCGTTTTTGTCCGTGTTCCCATGATAGTCTCCTCTTTCGCTTGTGAACCCTGTTCTTTCCTTGTGCAGGCTTGTAGGTTCACAGTCGGCTTTATTCATTAAGAGAATCTTAACAGCAGGAGACAGACAGGAAATTAGCCACTTTATTTTGTGGATAAACACCCGAATCGATCTTTATTGAAAAGAAAAGATTGTATAGGGCCTCTGTCCCGACTCAAACAAAACGAATCGCGCCTGTCGCCAGTGCGTCGGCCCGCTCATTCTCCGGATGGCCGTCATGGCCCTTGACCCAGTGGAAGGTCACATCATGCTTTTTCAGCAACTCATCCAGTTCCAGCCAGAGGTCCTTATTCTTGACCGGCTTTTTGGCCGCCGTCTTCCAGCCTTTGGCCTTCCAGCCCGCCAGCCACTTCATCACGCCGTCCTGTAAATATTTGCTGTCCGTATAAATCTCCACCCGGCTCGGCTTTTTAAGTTCTTCCAATCCCTTAATCGCCGCCATCATCTCCATACGGTTATTCGTCGTATCAGGCTCACCGCCGGAAAGTTCCTTCTCGTGCCCGTTCCAGCGCAATACCGCCCCCCAGCCACCGGGACCGGGATTGCCGCTGC
Source organism: Alphaproteobacteria bacterium (assembly GCA_021776075.1). Classification (GTDB taxonomy): domain Bacteria; phylum Pseudomonadota; class Alphaproteobacteria; order Micavibrionales; family Micavibrionaceae; genus JAJFGQ01. The sequence continues at coordinate 1,235 of JAJFGQ010000032.1, forward strand.
ACGCACCATCCGTATATATTTCAACAATTAATTTTGTCATGTGTCCAAAGCCCCCGCAACAACATCCATAAACTGCTCTTCGGATTGTGCGGACGCTAAGTCATCGGAGGAAAGGGTCACGCCGTAAAGATCGGCCAGTCTTTGATATTTGGGCAGGCGTGATTCAAATAAATGCGGGAAAACCCAGCGGGAAAAATCATCCGGTACGATTTCCTCAACCGTCCCGGCACCGCTCTCCTCACTGTAAGTATCAAGCCATTCACCAAACCGGGAAGGCGGAAAAAACAGGGGTTTGGGATAGTCGCGCGCGCGTTCCAGTACAGCCTCATTCTCCGCAGGACTCGCCTTAATATAAACAAGCAGCGTTTGCGCGGCCATCTGCGCCAGCAAGTCTTCATCTTCGATCTCACACAAACTACCTGTTGAATCATTGATAAAATGAGTAAAACCATCTTGCTTTGCATCCGCCATCACTGTTGCAACTTCTGAAACAGCCTTACATTCCGCGTCGTAATAAAGCTTTTGCCGCCGTTTAAATTCCGCAAGATCAAGCCCTCCCTGCGCCGCGCCGCCAAGCTGCCCGACAAACTGGGAAAGCATCCGCAAATTACCGGGTGTGATTTCATTTGTCAGAGAACGGCCTTCTTGCTCCGATAACGTTCTGACCATCTCCTCCCCGAGATAGTCCGTGCCGATTCGATAATCGCAGGAGTAATTATACCAGCCCCAGTCAGCCAACCTTCCCGCAAGCGTTGTCTTACCAACGCCTGACATACCGGTTACTGTTATCGCCTTATGCTGTTGATCCAGAAATGTCTGGCCTGTCATCTTCACCATACCGGGAGATTAAAGCCTTTGTGAGAAGGGTCAAGAAGAACGAACCCGGATAGGTATAAGTTTTTTGCGCTCCTGTTCGTGATTCACAAAAGCAATGAACATAGAAGCGACAATAAGACATTGTGCCACGAGTAAAATCGGCAAACCTTGTGCCACGGCATAGCCCGTCCAAAGCAGATTTCCAAAAATATAGCCCATCTGTGCATAACGTGAAGACCCTTGAGCTTCCGCCATACACGCAACCATCATGGCAAGCAAAGGACATAAATCCCCGATATTCTGATAACACAAACTGATACATAGCATGGAAAGCGTAATCGCCACCCCATTACGCAACAAGAATGTTCTTTCGATATATTTTTCAGGAATAAGCGCCTGAATCAAGGCAGACAATGACGACAATGCCACAGGTAATCATGCCTGCATAGGATGCTACCATACAGATAAACAGCATAAAAGGCACAACACGAGGTTTACAGCCTGAACTGGCAGCTATTTCATGCGGGGGAAAAAACCTTGCAGCATCTTTTCGTCACCGGGATAACGCCATTTATGCTTTACAGCGGCACCTGCATGGTCTGTCATTTTGTCGGGATTCACGACCAGAACGCTCGACACTTCTTTGGTTTTTGTTTGTTTGAGCTGCGTGTAATCAAGAGGCTGGCTTGCGTGGCATTCAAACAGGCTGAACAAGCCCTTCTCCGTAGGGATTTCCCGCAGCAAATCACCGACAGTCACCGCCAGCATCGTTTCTTCCTGCGTTTCACGGGCGGCTGCAACTTGTGGAGTCTCACCCTCATCTATCGAACCGCCCGGCAACTGAAGCTGTTTCTTCCAGTTATTAATGCCCAGCACGACACCCTTATCCGTCTCTATATAACACCCGGCTGACGGTCCGGTTTTCTTCTTCCATTTTTGCTTATCAGACTCACCGGTTTCAGCCAGCGCCGCACCGCCAAAAACAGTACCCAGTGCCAAGACAGCTAAAAACAGGCCCGCAGACAATTGCTTCTTATAATTCATGAGGTTCTATTTCATAGCCGGAATTTGCAGCTTATATCCAAAACGGGAGCAATTATGCTGTTCCCACCCTGCTTTAAAATCTTTCTCTTCATCCATGATGCTATTCATCAGATCATGATCATATGCGGTCTTGCCGAGTTTCACATGCTGATCATCAACTTCTGACAAGCGGTAGCAGAATGAATCCTCACCATGCTTCTCAACATGACGAAAGGCTCGTTCAAAATCATACATAATGTCATCTTCCAGACGGGACTGCGTATGTTCATCATATGTTTTTTGCAGAGTGGCCGGGGCTGTACCGTCTGAAAAGTCAGAACAGTTATCCTTCGCATACAATGCGCCAAAGGTTCCTGTATCCGTTTTATAGTTCCTGTAATCTTTTTTCCATCCGGCTTCCTGCGCCCGTTTAAAGGCCGTCTCTGCAAAATCCAGAGACGCACATATCCGCGCCCGGTCATTCTGTGCTTCCCACTTGGGAAGCTGTCTTTTCAAATAGAAATGGCTGGCTTTACGCTTGGCGATGAATTTTTTATCCGTTGTATAAGCTGCCATTTCTTCTGCGGAAGCGGTTGGCATAATCTCCGCCTGAGCAGACACACCAAATGCAAAAATAGAAGTCGCCATAACGGCCAATGATATCACTGATTTTTTGTTAAGCATCGCGCGTTCTCCTTAAGGTCTGAATTTCTGTTGTTGTTCCATTTGCTTTTTCTGATTCATGAGGCTCTTTAACATCTTCTGATCCGCCGGACCGAAGCGAAAGCGCAGATTGATCTTGCTACCGCTTGAATCTCTCATAGTGAAGGGATTGAGGATTAAAGAATCCACCACTTCCCGCGTTTTGGGCGCAAGAGAAGCCGCATCAAAGTCCTTCGTGGGATGACATTCATAAAGCCTGAAGTCAGGTTTCGCGCCCAAAAAACGGCCGATCGTTACATCCAGCCCGGTTTCTTCTTTTGTACCGCGTATAGCTGTCTGCTCGGGTGTTCTCTCCCCCCGGCGGGCTTTACCACCCGGCAATTGCAGGCTATTCGTTTTCCTGTGAATGCTCATCACAATGCCGTCATCTTTCTGGATATAACAACCCGCACCATTCGCCTGCGCATTGTCTGAAAAACCCATAACAAAAGCCGCAGCAACAAATAGACCTGTCAGATTTTTAATGTTCATTTTCTTCTGCCTCTCCCCAAAATTATCCCAGAGAAATGGTCTAGCACAGGATATTTTTTTATGCAAATGAGCCCCAGCCCTAAGCCGTCAGAATGCGCGGGATTTTGAAGATTACGTTTTCATCCGTAATGGAGACTTCTTCAACGCTGACATCAAAATGCGCTTTGGCGGCGTCGATCACTTCGTCAATAAGCACTTCCGGTGCCGAAGCCCCGGCCGTCAGGGCCAGCGTTTCCACATCTGCAAGCCAGTTCCAGTCAATCTCTGCCGCTCTTTGTATTAAAATCGCCTTCGGACAGCCATAAAGCGCGGCCACTTCTACCAGCCGGTTGGAATTCGAAGAATTCGGCGCGCCGATCACGATCAGGGCTACCGCCTGTTCCGCAATCGCCTTAACAGCCGCCTGCCGGTTTGTTGTGGCATAACATATGTCTTCCCTGTGCGGCCCCCCAATGGTCGGAAATCTTTCCTGTAAGGCGCTGACAATCGCCGCCGTATCATCCACCGATAATGTGGTCTGCGAACACCAGGCCATATTATCCGGTTCAGCAACCAACAACTGCACCACATCCTCAACTGTTTCCACCAGAATAACGGCGCCGTCCGGCAATTGCCCCATTGTACCGATCACTTCCGGGTGGCCGGCATGACCAATCAGGATAACCTGTCTACCATTTTTGTGATGCCGCTCGGCCTCCCGATGCACCTTGCTTACCAAGGGACATGTCGCGTCAATAAAAAGCATCTCCCGCTTCTGTGCCTCCGCCGGCACGGATTTGGGAACACCGTGTGCTGAGAAAATAACGGGCCGCCCGTCATCGGGGATTTCATCCAGCTCCTCGACAAAAACAGCACCTTTTTCCCGTAAGCCCTCCACGACGAAACGATTATGCACGATCTCATGACGGACATAAACCGGCGCACCGTATTTCTCCAGCGCCCGCTCTACAATCTGAATGGCACGGTCTACACCCGCACAAAAACCACGGGGTGAAGCCAGTAATATTTTCAACGGTCGTTTGCTCATACACACATATATAGAAGATGTAATTTAGTTTATCCATAGCCTTGCCATAGTTAGCAAGCTTCCTTAATGTTCTTCGGGGGAGGAAATAACGATGAGCAAACTACACCATATGATCCTGCTGATGGGAACCGCACTAACCTTAAGCGGCTGCGAAAGCATGGATGTTGCTATGAACGGCATGAAAGATCGTATCGGCAGTATCAGCAACATCGACTTCAGCATGCCATGGTCCTCCGAGGAGTCCGGCGAAACCACCGATGAAAATGAAACAAAGACAGATGTAAAAATGGCCGCCGGCGACAACTGCCCTCCCATTTCAGTTGTAGGCGATCTAAATGCCCTGCACCAATTCATGGACATGGAAAACCCGCAGGAAAAAGACGCGATCTCCAGCATCGCCTTTAGCACCGTTAAAAGCGACTGCCGTTATAACGAACATAATGTCGTTGTCGATCTGGATATAATGTTTGACGGTACATTGGGGCCCCGTGCCCGTGTCTGGAAGACAGACAAGCCGAGCTTTGCCTACCCTTACTTCGTCGCCATCACAACACCGGACGGTGATATCATTGCCAAGGAAGTTTTTGCCGCCACCATATCCTACGGTGACAATCAAGAGACAGCGACCCATGAAGAACACATGCGCCAGATTATTCCCCTCAACGGCGATACCTACGGCACAGAGCATGAATTGCTCATCGGATTTCAACTAACAGAAGACGAGTTGTTCTATAACCGCAAGCTGGCTGCCATGGATATTGATGAGCTTGTGGCTATTCCCCCGGCAGAGCTTGAAACAGCAGCAGGCGAAGAAACCTACCCTAATAACAATGATAATGAGAATGAAACTAACATTATCATTATCAAAGACGGGGAAACGATTGAAATACAGGAACCTCTCCCCCTTACAAAAACGGTAGATAGTGAATGAGCGCTTTTAATCTGAAAGAATTCTGGTCATCCGAAGCAGAAGAACATACGAATGTCGCACAAAAAACCTTTGCGGCGCTCTTTCCTGTTTTCAGGGAATGGCTGGATTCCTGTGAACAATGCATCCGGAATGACGGAAAAATCATGTTTTTCGGCAATGGCGGCAGCGCCGGTGATTCCCAACATCTGGCCACAGAGCTCAGCGCCCGTTATATCACCGATCGCAAGGCCATCGCGGCTTTGGCCCTGACCACCGACACCTCCGCTCTCACCGCCATTGGCAATGATATGGGGTTTGCGCATTTATTCTCCCGGCAAATCGAAGCCCTCGGTAAAAAGGGTGACGTCGCCATCGGGATCAGCACATCAGGCAACAGCGCCAACGTACTGGAAGCTCTAAAAACCGCGCGCAATATGGGCCTTGTTACCATCGGTCTTTCAGGCCGGGACGGCGGAAAGATGCATGACCTCTGCGATATCCTGCTGGTTGTGCCCTCCAATACAACCGCCCGCATTCAGGAGATGCACATTACACTGGGCCAGATGTTCTGCGGTGCTTTGGAACAACGACTGGGACTGATCTAAAAGACATATTGGCGCCGCCCCGATAATCCCAATATTTTCCAATATTTTATTGACATATTTACATTTCCTGTGCTAAGACGCCTTTGGACATAAAACATATAAAAATAATAGACAAGGGCACGGAACATGGCAGACTTTAAAGACAGCATGGCTGGAAAAACATCTCAGGCCTTCAGAAACGTTGCAGGATCAGGACCTGCGTGGTGTGCGTACATAGCCCTTGGAGTATGGGCATTTGCAGCAACCCTGCACGGGTTAGGGACAGCAATAAATTATGATGAGTTTAGCGATTCAACAATTTCCGCACATCTTAAAAACCGCACTCATGTACAAGACGACGACAATATGTGGAACAGCAACTGCTATTATAAAGATTCCAATTTTCAGGATAATCTGTACTGGGATTCCCTGAAAGAAGACGATTTTGTCCACGGATTTAAAGCAACCATACCCTTTATCGAGAGGGCAGAGCCTACATCTCATCCTATCGGCGTCTTGCCATATATCGGGTTAAGTGGTGATTGCACAACACTGGAAACATCGAATCAGAAAAAACTGACACCGGAAGAAGCGCGGGCGCTGTATGAAAAATCGATGGGCGCTTTGATCAAATCAGAACCGTTTCTGAAACTCCTGAAAGACAGACCTGCCGGCGAAGGCATACTCAGAAAAGTAAAAACTTTTGCAATCCAACCAGGATAACAACACACGGAGAACATCGACATAACCGAATTTAGAGACAGCCCACTGGGAAAGGCATCACAAGGCTTCAGAAAAGCCGCCGGATCAGGCTACGCACAAACCCTGTACTGGGGTGTGGGAACATGGGCGATTTTTGGTCTCGTCCTCGGCGGTCTGAGTGGCGCTAAGAACAATGCAGACTTCACAGAAAGCAGCCTTGAGTATTTTGTTCAGAATGAAACGCACACCTATGACAACATTCGTGACACATCATGTTACTATCAGGACCCTCTTTACGAACGAGAGCTTTCCTTTGAAGAACTCAGCGAAGATGACTTCATAGACGGCTTCAAAAGCTTTATGCTCCTCCCGCAAAAAGACACAACATCTCATGCCATCGCCACGATACCCTATGTGGCGTTCACAAGCTCTTGCGACTCCCTGACTCTGGCCGGACGCAAGGAAAAACTGACGATGAAAGAAGCCTGGAGTATCCAACAGAACACACGGGAAAAGATATTCAAATCACCGGAATATCTTGCTCTCCTTAAAAACTTACCAAAAGGCGAAGGGCATTTTACGACACAGAAAACTCTTAAGCCCTAGATAAGGCTCTAACATTGTTGCTGACCGATGACATTGGTGTTAAAAAAACACCATGAAAACGCGTATCTACACTCACCCTTCCGGCTTACAACATGACACAGGTCCCGGTCATCCGGAGTCAAGCGCACGGCTGCAAACCTTGCTCGATTTATTTGCAGAACAAGACTGGCCGTTGACCGAGGCACCGGAGACCGAACTGGCGTGGCTGTACCGCGTTCATCAGAAAGACTATGTAATGGCTCTGGAACTGGCAATTCCGGAAAACGATCAGGAAAACGAATTGCGCTATGTTGATGCGGATACCGTTGTCTGCTCAGGCTCATGGGAAGCGGCCTTAACCGCTGCCGGAGCCGTGTGTCAGGCCGTGGATGATGTCCTGTCCGCCGATGATCAACATAACCGCGCTTTTTGTGCCATACGCCCACCGGGACACCATGCCGGACCCATGAATGCCGAGGGTTTTTGCCTGTTCAATAACATCATGATCGGTGCACGGCATGCCCTTTCCCATGACAAGATAGACCGCGTGGCCGTCATTGATTTTGACGTCCATCACGGCAACGGTTCGGATGAGATCACGCGAGCACATGACAATATATTCTATGCCTCCACGCATCAATTTCCATTGTATCCCGGCACGGGCCTGCCGGAAGACAATGTTGAAAACCGCGTCGTCAACGTCCCCCTCTTCGCCAAATCAGGCGCCGCAGAATTCCGCGCCGCCTATACGGACATTGTCTTCCCGCAACTGGAATCCTTCGCCCCGGATTTACTCATGATCTCCGCCGGGTTTGACGCACACCAAGACGATCCGGTTGGCGGTCTGAACCTGATCGAGGATGATTACCGCTGGATCACAGAAGAACTCGCCAAAATCGCCGACAAGCATTGCGGCGGGAAAATCGTTTCCGCTCTCGAAGGCGGTTATGACCTGAACGCCTTAAAATCCAGCGTTTTCGCCCATATTGAGGCCCTCAATAAATAACCATAAAAAAGCTTGTTTACATTTTCATATTGCAGTATTGTTCCTCCAGATTAACCTAATATGTATTCTGTAAGGACTAAAAAATGACGGATAATAAAAATAACAAGAACAGCCTAAGCGATTTTATTTTTGATGAAGTCGCAAAAGAAACAAAAGAGCGTGAGCATCAGTTACGGGCTTTGAAAATGGGACCGGAATTGGAACGGGAAATTCAAGACTTCAACAGAAAACTGAACACAGCCGGCGTAGCGACTCGTCTTGCGGCAAGATTCGACCCTGAAACCCTCATTGCAAAGATGCACCTTCTTAGAGATCAAAGCCCTCTTAGCATTGACAACCTCTTTCTGGAGGTCCGCTTTAGCGCTGCGGAAGATCGGATCACTCTTTACAAACACAACAATGAGGCAGCAGAAAAAGAAGAAGAACCGCTTTTTGAAACGTCATCAAAAAATATAAACACCATCAAGAAAATGATAGCGGCGGAGTTCGTTAAAAAACTGCCTGTTGAAGATCTAACAAAATTTGAAGCGCTGAAAAATGAAGCAACGCCGAGAATCAAACCTTATGACGGCAAACGCGGACTGAGCTAACCCTCAATCTCCTTGCCGTAAACGGGGCCTAGCATTCAGGATGCTGTGCACACGCTGTTTCTTCTCATACTGTTTGGCATTCATAACACGCCAAGCCGTAAAACTGTTGTTTTTCAAAGAAGTAGGCTGCGTTTCTTGTTCTTGTTCTTTCATAAGAAGCCCCCCGATTGTTTTATATTACATATTACGTCTACTTATAGTGTAACTCATTAATGCAACCATCTGATTTGCAAAGATTTTAGGGCTGTTGGCTATATTTTGCATAGCTACCTCTTGAGGAATCATCACTTCTGGATTACACTCCATCGGCTTTAGTATAAAATTTGGTGACAATTAGTATGAGCGAACAGCAAATCCCCCAACAACCGCCCGTCGAAAACATGACATTTGAGGCCGCTTTGGCTGAGCTGGAGCAAATTGTCGGCAGTCTGGAAACAGGCAGCACAGCTCTTGAGGATTCAATTACGGCGTATGAACGCGGTACAATCCTGAAAAAACATTGCGAATCGAAATTGAGCGAGGCGCAGGCCAAAATCGAAAAAATTAATATCAATAGTGATGGCACGGTTTCAACCGCACCGTTCGAAGAACAGGAGTAACAAATGCCCTCTCCCAGAGAAGCGCCCCAAAGCCTGCAACAAAAAATGGACGACGTTATTGAGGACGTGAACAAGACAATCAAACGTCTTCTACCGGAAACGGACCTGCCGGAAGACCGTCTCTACGAAGCCATGCGCTACGGCACCCTGAATGGCGGTAAACGCCTACGGCCTTTTCTGGTTATTCAATCGGCAAACCTGTTTAACGTCGACTCAAAACGGGCACGGCGGGTTGCTGCCGCTCTGGAGTTCGTGCATTGCTACTCCCTCATTCATGATGATTTACCGGCGATGGATAACGCCGATATGCGCCGTGGCAAGGCCTCTACGCACAAGGCATACGACAATGCGACAGCCATTCTTGCCGGTGATGCGCTTTTGACTCTGGCTTTTGAAATCCTTTCCAGCCCGGAAACTCATGAAGACCCTCGTGTGCGCTGCGAACTCGTCGCCTCTCTGGCACAGGCTGCAGGCGGACAAGGTATGTGCGGCGGGCAAATGCTCGACCTGCTCGGGGAAACGGAAGAATTTGACCTCGGCACGATCAGCCGCCTGCAACGGATGAAAACAGGCCGCTTGATGTCCTTTGCCTGTGAATCCGGTGCTATCCTCGGGAAATCAGATGGTCCGCACCGCAAGTCTCTGTGCAACTACGCCCATGATCTCGGCCTCGCTTTTCAGGTTACAGATGACATTCTGGATGTCGAAGGCAACGTAATAGAAATGGGCAAAGAAACAGGGCAGGATAATGAAGCGGGCAAGGCCACCTTCGTTTCCACGATGGGCAAGGAACAAGCCAAAATGCGCGCCGAAATGCTCGTCAGTCAAGCAACCCGGCACCTGCATGTTTTCGGAAACCGCGCTGAAACATTAAAGGAACTGGCGCAATATGTTCTCAAACGCCGCGCTTGATCACACCACCTCAAACGCCGGGCTTAATTATTTAAGGCGAAAACAGAGAGTTTACGGCGAAGGTGATTTACCATACTCCCATCTTGCTATAAGAGAGTTATAAAATAACTTATCCAAACCTTCTGAATTGGCCGCTTTCAGAAAAAAAGAATCCCCATTTTTCTTCATAATGGTAACGACGGTCTCCCCTCCCCAACTATCGCTAAATTCAGCTTTTATCGTTTTTATATCTTCATAGACAGCTGATTTAACAGTAATTCTTCCATCTCCGTTTTTCTTATAAAAAACGACCCTCTCCTTCGTAAAAAAACTTCCATTCTCAAGAAAAGAAAAAAGGTCGCTCGAATAATAGTAATCTATTTCCTCCCCTCCTCTTAAAATATCGTTTTCAAGAAAACTCTCTATAACCGACTGCTTGAGTTGATCTCCTGAAACAGCATAAGCATACGGAACAGAGCCATTTTCCATGAAAATCACCAGAAAGATTACCAGCAAAATAAAAAGCAAAGAAACACCAGCCAGCGCCCCACCTATAATTTTTTTAGCACTCATCAACCCACTCCTATAACTAAAGCACCCTCCCGGTATCCTACTGAATCCGAATTAAGAAGAAATTAAAAAGAAACTGGTGTTTTTATCCTCTTGGCGTTAAGACATATGGACTATGACAGCAGAAAAGAAAATTACAGACAGGCTGGAATCTTCTTGCCCCGCCTCTTTACTCGACCGGGTTTATATCCCCGCGGATATGCGTGGATTTTCGGATGAGGAACTCAAAACGCTGGCCGATGAGATCCGGGCGGAAACTGTTCGTGCCGTTTCCCAAACCGGCGGCCATCTGGGCGCGGGGCTTGGTGTGGTGGAACTGACAACCGCCATTCATGCCGTTTTTAACACGCCGGAAGACCGCTTGATCTTTGATGTCGGGCATCAATGCTACCCGCATAAAATTCTTACCGGACGGCGGGACCGCATCAATACGCTCCGTCAGGGCGGGGGATTATCCGGCTTTACCAAACGCTCTGAATCAGAATACGACCCGTTCGGCGCCGCACACAGCTCAACCTCCATCTCCGCAGGTCTTGGCATGGCCGTGGCGCGTGACCTCGCCGGAAAAAACAACAACGTGATCGCCGTGATCGGTGACGGTTCCATCAGTGCGGGCATGGCCTATGAAGCGATGAACAATGCAGGAGCCATGGACAGCCGCCTGATCGTGATCCTGAATGACAATGATATGTCGATTGCCCCGCCCGTCGGCGCGATGAGCAAATATCTCTCCCGTATGGTGTCCTCCAAGCCCTATATCGGCACGCGGGAGGCTGCGAAGAAAATTGTATCCCTCATGCCGCCGCCGATCAAAAAAGCCGCTGCACGCGCCGAAGAAACCGCCCGTGTCGCGCTTGGTGGCGGAACGCTCTTTGAGGAAATGGGTTTTTACTATATCGGTCCGCTGGACGGCCATAACATGGATCACTTGCTGCCTGTTCTGCGCAATATCCGTGACAGTGAAAAGGGCCCGATCCTGCTTCATGTCGTCACAAAAAAAGGCAAGGGCTATGAACCTGCCGAGGCCGCCGCAGACAAAATGCACGGTGTGGCGAAGTTCGATGTGATTACCGGCGCACAGGCCAAGGCCAAACCGGCAACACCTGCTTATACGAAAGTCTTCGCCGAAAGCCTCATCAAAGAAGCCCGCAAAGACGATAAAATTGTCGGCATTACCGCGGCCATGCCCTCGGGCACAGGCATGGATATGTTCGGCGCAGAATTCCCGGAACGCATGTTCGATGTCGGCATTGCCGAGCAGCACGCTCTGACTTTTGCCGCAGGACTCGCCACCGAAGGCTATAAGCCCTTCTGCGCCATATACTCAACCTTCCTCCAGCGCGCCTATGACCAGATTGTGCATGATGTCTGTATCCAGAATTTGCCCGTGCGCTTTGTGCTGGACCGGGCCGGACTTGTCGGCGCAGACGGCGCTACGCACGCCGGTTCATTCGATATCGCCTACCTCGGATGCCTGCCGAACATGACCCTTATGGCCGCCGCCGATGAAGCCGAGCTTACGCATATGATTGCCACCGCCGCCGCTTATAATGACGGCCCTATTGCGCTGCGTTATCCGCGTGGTAACGGCACAGGCGCAGAAATACCGGAACAGGGTGACATTCTTGAAATTGGTAAGGGACGGATTGTCAAAGAAGCCAAAGGGAAGAAAAACAGAGTAGCCCTCCTCTCCTACGGTACACGGCTGGAAGAATGTTTGAAGGCCGCCGATATGCTGGAACAACAGAAACACACCGTCACCGTGGCCGATGCCCGCTTTGCCAAACCGCTGGACGAAGATTTAATCCGGCAACTCGCCACAACGCACAAGCAACTCATCACCATCGAGGAAGGCAGCATCGGTGGTTTCGGCTCCTACGTGCTGGAATTCCTGAACCGCGAGAACCTCCTCGGCACATGCCGCGTACAAACCATGCACCTCCCTGACATTTTTCAGGACCAAAATGCGCCGGACAAGCAATATGAAGAAGCCGGGCTGGTTGCGGCGGAGATTGTAAGAAAGACAGCCTGAATTTTAAGCTTATATCAACTACAAGCCGGGGGCCGGGGCCGTTTTAGGAGCGGCGCGAAGGCAACGCGCGCTTTAACATCTTCTAAAACAGCCGGGTCAATATCCTTGAAATGTACAGCGGTAAGAGACGTATCCTCATCACCTATTTTGAACGCGGCCAATAACATCCGGGTGCTGAAGTTAAACGTATCTGTCATACGAACCGTACTGGCCGCATCATATTGCACATGAACAACCATCTGGCTGCCGTTTTTGTTGAATACCGTCCAGCGATCCGTTGATTTTTTGACTTTAAGCGACTCCGCCTGCCCAGCCGCCTTTTTCAAAATAGCTGCAATCTCAACACGTCCGGACTCTTCCGCCCACTCCAACGCCGTCCGGTCCCTGCTGCCTTTCGCATCAAGATTAACACCCGCCTCTATCAACAAACTGACAGACCTCTCTCCACAGCGCACAGCCACTTCCAGAACCGTTTCACCCTGTTTGTTTTTTGCATTGACATCCGCACCAGCCTCAATCAAAGCTTTCGCAATTGAAAAACGGCGCCAAGACAAGGCCTTCATAAGCGCCGTTGATTGATCATCTGCTCTTATATCTTCCAGATCACACCCGGCCTCAATCAAGGTTTTCACAGCCGTTTCTTCATCATTCGTAATAGCCCAGCGTAGCGTTTGTGGGCCCCAGCCTTTCGAAATCAAATATCGTGTCGATTCAACATGGGAGTCTCGGGCAGCATCCCTGATTGAAGCCTCTCTGGATTGCAAAAAAATACCCTTTTCACGCTTCCAGTCTTTGTAAGCCTGTTTATCGCTTTTGGCCTGATCGGCCTTTTCGATTTTGGCCTGCTCATCCTTTGTGATGAGGGCTGTTTCTACCTTACCTGTTTGCAAAGCTATTCGCTCCTTATTAGGATCAGTCGATCCCGGTGGTCGTGGCTCCGGTGACAGTGGCGATGGAACATGTCCCATGATACAAAAGCTCCCTTCAACAAGCGCTATTCCATAGCAAAAATATCCCGCGCACTATAGGACACAAACGATCAATATGTCAATTAATTACGGTAAATAAAACCTGAGCCTAATCAGCGCCCTTGGTTTTACTCTGGGATGCGATCTGATTCAGGGCGTCTATATGGCTTTGGGATGCTTTTCCACGCCGCAAAGGCGGTGTAGAACCTTCCCTGCCGAACATAGGCGTGTTGCCGCTTTGCAAAGCCTTTAATATCTCTTTCCCAAAGGCTTCCGGTTCCATATCAATACCCTCCGGTACCGCAGAAATGTCTTCCTGCTCCGTTTCCGCATTCTGTAGATGAATAACACGGCCCACAGCATGGGCGACAATCCCGGTCAAATGCGGCTGCGCTAAAGCATGCAAAAGCTTCGCATCCTCATAAGTCCAGGCAATCACCTGTTGACGCGCCCGCGTTGGATTTCCCTTGGTCTGTTTCAGCGCTTCCCTAATACGACCTTCTGCATATTCACGGCTCATAACCTTCTCCCCAAAGACAATTCACTCCGTCCATATTATCACTCAGACCAAAGAGTGCCCACAATTTTCTAATTTCACACAAGCTGTACTAATTCTTTCATCAAATTCTGCACACCCCTCACCCGGTCAGCGGGTTTTTCCCAGTGACGGACGAGGATCAGCTTCTGATCCGGGCGGAGTTTGACAGCCCTGCCCTGATTTTGCATCCATTTCATAAGGCCTTCGATATTCGGCGGTGCGTTCTTATGAAACCCGATCATCGCGCCCTTTGGGCCGGCTTCCACCTGATCCACACCGGCAATGCGGCAAAGCTGTTTAATTTCAACAAGCTGCAAAAGATTATCAACCTCTTCCGGGAACTCACCGAAACGGTCAATTAATTCAGCCGCAAAAGACTCGATGTCATCCTTGTCTTCAAGCTCCGACAAGCGCCTGTAAAGACTCATTCTTATATTTAAATCTGCAACGTATCGTTCCGGTATAAGAACAGAGGTGCCCATATTGATTTGTGGCGACCACTGATCCGGCAAGTCTTCCCCGTCATCAAAATCAACGCCTTCACGCGCGGCGGCTACGGCCTCCTCCAGCATCTGTTGGTACAGTTCTGCGCCCACTTCCTTGATATGACCGGATTGTTCCTCGCCTAGTAAGTTACCCGCCCCGCGAATATCCATGTCATGGCTGGCAAGCTGAAACCCGGCGCCCAGCGTATCCAGCGTTTCAATCACTTCCAGACGTTTTTGCCCCTGATCCGTAAGCTGTTTTACCGGGTCGTAAGTCAAATAAGCATAAGCCCGCACCTTGGAACGCCCGATCCGCCCGCGTATCTGGTAAAGCTGTGCCAATCCGAACATATCGGACCGATGGATAATCATCGTATTGGCGGTGGGAATATCCAGACCGTTCTCAATAATATTTGTCGCCAGCAATACATCATATTGCCCGTCATAAAAGGCCGTCATACGCTCATCAAGCTCTGCCGGGCTCATCTGCCCATGCGCACTGATAAGCTTCACCTCCGGCACCAGTTCTGTAAGCTGCTCCTGCATCGCCTTAATATCCTTGATCCGGGGACACACGTAGAAACTCTGCCCGCCGCGGTAATGCTCCCGCAATATAGCCTCCCGGACAACGACCGGATCAAAAGGCAGCACAAATGTCCGAATGGCCAGCCTGTCTACCGGCGGCGTAGCAATGATGCTCATATCCCGCACACCGGTCAACGCCATTTGCAACGTACGCGGAATGGGTGTCGCCGTCAGGGTCAGGACATGAACATTCGCCTTGATCTCCTTGAGGCGTTCTTTTTGCTTCACACCAAAACGCTGCTCTTCATCCACGACCAACAGACCGAGATGCGCAAATTTCAAATCCTTTGCAAACAAAGCATGCGTACCGATCACAATATTCACGCTCCCGTCGGCCACGCCATCCTTTGCCGCCTTCGTGTCCTTGGCTGAGACCAGCCGCGATAACTGCGCTACCCGCAGCCCCGTGCCTTTAAACCGCTCCACAAAATTTTTGTAATGCTGCCGGGCCAGCAACGTCGTCGGTACAGCTACAGCAACCTGCACACCGTTCATTGCGGCGATATAAGCCGCGCGCAAGGCGACTTCCGTTTTGCCGAACCCGACATCACCGCACACAAGACGATCCATCGGATGCCCGCTATCCATGTCGTCAAGGACGCTCCTGATACTGCGGTCCTGATCGTCCGTTTCCTGATAGGGAAAGCGCGCCACAAATTCCGGATATGTCGACGCGCCAACGGGCAGTTTTTCACCCTTGCGCAATAAACGGGCCGCTGCAATTTTCAGCAACTGCCCTGCCATGGCCATCAGGTCTTTTTTGACCTTCGATTTTCGAGCCTGCCAGCCTGCGCCGCCGAGCTTATCCAGCCTGACCGTTCCCTCTTCACTGCCGAAACGGGACAGAACATCAATATTCTCCACCGGCACAAACAAACGATCATCCCCGGCATAAACAATCTTCAGGCAATCATGCAACGTCCCGACCGCTTCCAGCGTTTCCAGACTATCAAACCGTCCGACACCGTGATCAATGTGAACAACCAAATCACCCGGCGCCAAAGAAGAGACTTCTGTCAGAAAATTATCGGCTTTTTTGCGTTTGGCTTTGCGGGCAATCCGGTCACCGAGAATATCCTGCTCCGTCAGCACAGCCAGATCAGGCGCTACAAACCCGTGCTCCAGCCCCAGAATAACCAGCCCGGTCTGACCGGCAGCCAGTTTTTTAACCGCCTCACTGTCTTCACAGATAACAAGATTGGCAAACCCGGCATTCTCCATCAGGCTGCGCAGCCGTTCACGCGATCCTTTGGAATAAGCCGCAATCAGGATTTTCATCCCCCCCTTCGCTTCGCTCTTCCCCCCCGCTTGCGGGGGGGTAATGGGGGGAGTTTTTCTCAGGATTGATATATATTCCCCTAGCGCCTTGAAAACATCACCATCGGGGAGCGCTCTTACATCAGAAAAATCGCGCCCTTTACGACTATCACCGGCAATAGTTTCATCCGGCGCACCAAACGGTGACAAAACCTCAATGTCCTGCGCAAAACCGCTCCACTCGCCCTCATCCACAAACAGCCGCTCTATCGGCACAGGGTGATAAACACTGCCAGCCATATTGATTTTTTTGTTCCGCCCGGCCTGATCTTCCAGCGTTTTGCGGGACTCGTAGAAATCCTGCACCTGCGCCACGCGCTCAATCCGCGCCTGCTCCCCGTGGTGATCCATAGTCACAGTGGCCCTCGGCACATAATCAAACAGCGTATCCATCTGTTCAAAAAACAAAGGCAGCCAGTGATCCATGCCGTTATAGCGGCGGCCTGCACTGATCGCCTCATAAAGCGGATCGTCATCACGGACGATACCGAATAATTCACGATAACCGGCACGGAACCGGTGAATACTCGCCTCATCCAGAAAGAATTCCGTCGCCGGGTACAAAACAAAGCGGGACAGCTTTTTCTTCGTCCGTTGGCTGACAGAGTCAAAACTTTTAATCACATCAATTTCATCGTCAAAAAGATCAATGCGTAACGGGTCTTCATAACCCGGCGGAAACAAATCAATAATTCCACCGCGAATAGCATACTCCCCGGCTTCCCGCACTGTTTCGGTGCGCATATAGCCGTTCTTTTGCAGGAAAGATTGCAGATGCGCCAGATCCAGCCTGCTGCCTTTTTCCGCAGACAGCACCGCATCTTCCAGCGCGACCCGTGGCGTCACACGCTGCGTAACGGCATTAACCGTTGTGAGCACGATACGCGGATAGCGCTGTTGTTCATTCTCCCACGCCAGCAATTGCGAAAGCGCCGCCACGCGCTGCGCCACAATATCACTATGCGGGGACACCCGGTCATAGGGAAGGCAATCCCACGCCGGAAATTTAATAATTTTGACATCCGGCGCAAAGAAGGACAGCAGGTCAACCAGAACCGCTACACGCGTATCATCCAGTGCCACATGCACCAGCACGCGGTCATCGCGCATCAGCGCCCGCGCCTGCTCAGCCAGAATGCGTGCATCCTGCCCCTCCGGCATCCCGAAGAGCATTTTATGTTGCGTTACGACTTGTTGCTGCTGTTCTGCTCGCTCCATGCGGCTGTTTTAACCGCGAAGACGCGAAGGCGCAAAGAAAAAGATTTTCTATTGACATAATCTGTGTCCGTCTGATACTCTCCCACGATAAACTGTCCAGAAGAACAAACGATATGGGCTTGATTGAAAAAATAAATGACAAATTTGATAAGGACACAGCAAACGCTGTGGCCAACTTCTTTAACGTACTTTCTTTGCCTATCCCCGAAGATAATGAATATTACGATTCCTATGACTCAGGATATCTGGTGTTTTTAAATTCATATGCCTGCCTGATCCGTATCAAGGAAGGAAAAGGAACGATCTTCCACAATAATATATTGCAACCTGTTGCCTCCCGCCAACTAGGCGCGTTAAGGGCCGACATCTTACCGGGCGTAAAATCTAACCCGAAATTTGAAACCGTAGAAAGACTTTATAAAAAACTGAAAAAAGATAACATCTCATTTTGGGATTGGGGCGAACACAATACGGGAACCCTACCCAACGGCCATAGCGTTGTTATTGATATTGGTGCTGTCTCAAAACTATCGGGCAGCACGAGAAAAATAAAAAAATATTATGCGGACCTGGCAAAACAATCTTCTTCTCAAAAGAAAATGTTTTTCAATCTGCAACAGGCATTCAAAAAAGCCTGGCCCAACAATCAGGAAACACCGCAGCCGGGAAAAATGGATACTTTCTGGAAAGAATGCCGAACAATGAAACTTGGCGGCATCCTCAAAGATAGCTGGAATGACAAAGTCGTTGGTGCTTATAAAGGGATTGCAAAAAAGGCCGAAACATACGATCTCCGCATAAAAAAGAATGCCCTCAGAGCCCATACTCTAAAAAACGAACCATTTTCATAGCTTGTATTTGAGCAACCGTTCCATCACCGTGTTCATATAATTCGCGGGCGTTTCTTCCCGTCCGCTAATCCAGTTATAAAGGTCGGGATCGTTATGACTGAGAATTTCATCATATAAACTCAGCTCCGGCTCCGTAAAACCCGCCACATGCGCATCAGAAAAACGGCCCATAATCAGGTCCATCTCCCGCGTTCCCCGGTGCCATGACCGAAAGATCAAGCGTTTGCGTTTCTTTTCGATGTCTTCTACAGTTTGTACATTATCATTCATAAGATAGAGTCATAAACACATGAAACCGTTTTTAAAAGAAAACTTTGTACTTGTTCTCGGTATATCCCTGCCGGTTATCCTGATTATTGTCTTCATGCTCGCACAATCCATGACCAAACTGGTTGACCCACCGCAATACAGCGCCGTTTTTGTCCTGGAAAATAACCACAACAATGACATGTTCTATAAGTTTAAGGTTAAAAACAACAAGCTCGTTGTGACGTACAAAAAACCGGACAAAGAAGATAAATACAATGCCAACTATAATTACCGCACGAGCCTTTATATCTTCGATCCTGTTAAAGACGATGTAGAAGAAATAACACTGGAAACGCCCGAAAATGCCAAAGACGGGAAATGGGTTAATGTGACTGTGCCGAACGTCAAAGACTTGCAAATAAACCCGGCCAAAGAATCCCCGGATGGTTATATATTTGAAGAGCATCACCGTCGCAACAGTAACATTTTCTCGGACATTTTTGGCTATTACAGCGGCAAAAACCGTTATGCCCTAACCAAACAGGGACGACATGTCCCAATCAAAAATATGAGCTACACCTATGGCCGTGACACCTTCATTGGCTGGGTTGTCAAAGGAGAAAACGGGCAATGAGCGATAAGGAAAAAGCCCTCGGCAAAATTGTTGATCTCGCAGAAAAAAACAGCCTGACCATTGATGATATAGCCGCGTATTTTGTACGGCATGCCGCCGGAACACCGCAAGGCGCGAACAGCATTGTGATGAAGCTTTTAACCTATGTCGGCGGATTGTTTATTTTTGCCGGTATTTCCGCCTTCGTGGCACTGATTTGGGATGATTTGAACAGTGCCGCCCGCGTTATCATCACCTTGGGACCGGGGCTTATAGCCCTCATCATGGGACTAGCCGCCCTGAAAGACGAACGCTACATCAAAGCCGCCACGCCTTTATTCCTGATTGCCGCATTTCTGGAACCTGCGGGGTTGTTTGTGTTCCTGAGTGAATATTTTGACGGTGATGACGCTGCGCTGGCCACCATGGTTGTCTTTGCCCCGCTGGCTGCACAAATGGGATTATTATTTTACGCCAAAAAACAAACCAGCATGCTCTTCTTTACCGTTATTTACGCCTTCGCTTTTTTGGGCGCCGCCATGGAAAAACTTGATGTGGACGGAGATCTGGTTGCCACGGTACTGGGACTGTCCGGCCTGCTTATCTCTCATGCCATCAACAAAACACCTCACCGTGCCTTTGTTCCCTTTACCTATTTTATAGCAGCTTTCTGTATGGCGGGTGGCGCTTTTGCGCTTCTGGAGAGCGCATTTCCCTTTGACTTCCTGCTCATCGGCGTTGCCGCTGCCATGATTTACGCCAGTGTCATTGCCCAGAGCCGTTCCTTTCTGGTTGCCAGCGTCATTGTCATGCTGGGCTATCTGGGCTATTACACAGGGGAATATTTTGCTGATGTAACAGGCTGGCCCATTGCCTTGATTGTAATGGGTATGGTGATGCTGGGGATAAGCTCTTATGCCGTCAAACTTGGCCAAAAAATCGGAAACACAAGCGCCGGATAAGAATCGCCCCTTCGCGCTTGATCCGCTGTTTCGCCGCGTCACCGACCTTTCCGGCATCGGCCCGCGCAATGCTGCGTTGTTTGAAAAACTCTGCGGCGGAGAGCGCGTGGTTGACCTACTCTGGCACCTGCCGATTGATTTTGTAGACCGCCGCTTCGCCCCGCAGGTCAAGGATGCTCCCGACGGGCGCATTGCCACACTGACCGTGACCGTACAAAAACATGCCCCCAACAAGCATAGAAACCAGCCTTACAAAGTCTCCTGCACTGATGAAACGGGCCCCCTGACTCTGGTGTTTTTTCATCCGCGTAAAGACTGGCTGGAAAAACAACTGCCGGAAGGTGCTACCGTCATCGTCAGCGGCAAAATTGAGCATTATCAGGGCAATGCACAAATGACGCACCCGGACGCCATCGGCACGCTGGAAGACAGAGAAAAAATAGAAACCGTAGAACCCATCTATCCCCTGACGGCCGGCGTGACGAACAAAACCGTCCGCAAAGCCGTTGAGGGCGCTCTGGGTTTTGTGCAGGCAATGCCGGAATGGCTGGATCAATCCTATAAAACAAAGCAACGCTGGCCGGACTGGCATGACGCGTTACAGACAGCACATAATCCGCCCGGTGAAAACGGCCTTGATCCCCTGCACCCCGCCCGCGCCCGTCTGGCCTATGATGAGTTTCTGGCCAACCAGCTTGCTCTGGCGCTCGTCCGGCATAAACAACAGCGCAAACAAGGCCGTCAATATCAAACCGGCGGCCCTTTACGGGATAAGCTGCTCGCTGCTCTTCCCTTTGAGCTAACCGGCGCGCAGAAACGCACGGTCACAGAGATTGATGCCGATATGGCCGCGCCCCTTCGTATGCTCCGCCTGTTACAGGGCGATGTCGGCAGCGGCAAGACCGTCGTTGCGGCCCTGAGCATGCTCAACGCAATCGCCAGCGGCACACAGGCCGCGATTATGGCCCCGACGGAAATTCTCGCCCGTCAACATGCCGAAAGCCTGAAACCGTGGCTGGATGAATGCGGCATCCGTTTTGTCACCCTCACCGGACGTGACAAAGGCAAGACCCGCGAAGCCCTGCTTCAACAAATTCGCAGCGGTGCCGCGCAGATTGTCATTGGCACCCACGCGCTGTTTCAGGAAAGCGTGGCGTTTGCAGATCTTGGCGTCGCCGTGATTGACGAACAACACCGCTTCGGCGTTCACCAGCGCCTGATGCTCGCTGCCAAGGGCAAGGGCGTGGATGTCCTTGTCATGACGGCCACACCAATCCCGCGCACGCTAACCCTCACGGCCTATGGCGATATGGATGTCAGCCGCCTTGATGAAAAACCGCCGGGCCGCAAACCGATCGACACACTCCTGATCGCGCATGATCATCTGGAGAAAATGGAGGAAAGCCTCGTCCGCAAAATTGCGGAGGGCGCACGGATTTACTGGGTCTGTCCGCTGGTTGAGGAATCCGAATTTCTGGACCTCGCCGCCGCCGAAGAACGCTATGAAGTCCTGCAAGCCCGTTTCGGCGAACGTGTGGGCCTTGTCCATGGCCGCATGAAAGGCGAAGAAAAAGACGCGGTCATGAAAAAATTTGCAGCCGGTGAACTGGATATTCTGGTCGCGACAACGGTCATCGAAGTCGGCGTGAACGTCCCCGAAGCGACGATCATGGTCATTGAATATGCTGAACGCTTTGGACTCTCACAACTCCACCAGTTGCGGGGCCGCGTCGGGCGCGGGGCGGATAAATCATATTGCTTCCTCATCTATAGCAGCCCTTTGGGGATCACAGCCAAAGAACGGCTGGCGACCATGCGCGATACGGAAGACGGCTTCCTGATCGCCGAAAAGGATCTGGAATTGCGCGGCGCGGGAGAAATTCTCGGCACAAAACAAAGCGGCATGCCGGACTTCAGAGTCGCCGACATCACGGTCCACGGCGAACTGCTCGCCGCCGCCCGTGATGATGCCAAACTGATTATCGACAAAGACCCCGATTTAAAAACAGAGCGCGGAGAAGCCCTCCGCACCCTGCTTTATTTGTTCGAACGCGATCAGGCGATCACGTATTTAAGATCGGGGTAACGGAAGCGGTACAACAGCGACAGGAGAAACGGGCCGCCTGTCGTTCAAGAGCAACCTGCCATTACGAACCCGGCACGTCATTGCCGATAATGAGAAAACGGACTTTGTATCGCTGGAACGCATTTTCAAAGTCTGGCTGACACAGGATCCCGGGGACTGCAATGCCAGAAGATGGTCAAAAACAAAGCCGGCCATGAATTTATTTTTTTCCACCGGAGAATAGGATTCACCGGTTAGCTCCCTGTTTGCGTTCTCGAATTTTGAAAATATGCTTTCAGCAGCAGGTTCGCTGGAACCGAAGAAACATCTGTTCAAAATAAGATTGCGAATATCACTCTCTAACGCAGATTTCAGAAAATGTATCTTTTCCGTTTTAAGATCAGGACCGAGAGTCTCGTCCTCATATATTGCCCTTATCTGGTCATTCATCTTGTGTTTCTTCTTTTTCAGTCGCTCAACAACTTCGTCAACGACAGGGTTTTCCTTAAGAGCCTCATAAGCGTTCTCAATATAGTCATACTGCCACGTCCCTTCTGTCCGGGACGCAGACCTGTCGTTTACTACCTCGTCCCACGCAGCAGAACCCGGCGAAGCCTCCGGCGGCATCGGGAAGCTCTCCTCTATGAGATGTTTCATAAATTGCTGTTTTTTTATTTTATCTTTGCTTTTGTGCTTCACGCCTCTCTCAAAAAAACCTTTACGCTCCTTAAATTTGCCGATAACGCCGTTATAACAGGACCACTGATCCTGAAGGCTTTTATAAGACGGAGCGGAACTGCCGTCCTGCGTATGGCCGGCAAAAGAAGGCGCCGCCCAAACCAGAGCAACCGCCGCAAAAGCAGTCGCAAGAATCCCTTTTATTTTCTTTGATCGTAAAGCCATTTAAAGCTCCCCTGTTTGTATTTTTTTATAAGCGTCCTTCACAGGATCATATATTTTACACGCACTCAATAAAAAAACTGCGGAAAAACTGACGCACCCAATAAAATTATTGAAAATAAAACGCTTTTCCTTTACACTGTTACTCTAATACTAAATTTTACAGAAGGACATGGGAATGGCTGGTTTTAAGCTCTTTACAACACCGGATGATGACGACGACGATAAAAAAATACCGCCGCGACCTCCATGGCGTAGTGACTTTTGCGTCCATCTGGGTGCCTTGTACACCATTCCGCATAAATCGTTTCAAGTTGCCTTTCCGCCTCATTGCAACGACCTGTCGGACTGGCTGAACCAATACAGCCTGACACCGGACTCCCCTGTGCCTACAGCAGACAGCATTATCGCGCAAACACCGGCAGCAACAGGCAGTGGCAAACAAATCAACGTCACCAAAGAAGAAGTCAAGCTGGACAATCAGCAACAGCTTACCCTGACAGCCGCTCTGGAAATGGCCCTGCTGGCCAAATCCAATCCGGAAATGGCCGCGCAGGGCGTTGAACTGGGCGGCACGGAAGAGGAGCAATTCATTTTATTCATGGCGGCACAAATTATGAAACTGGACGTCAAAAACCCGCCAACCCAAATTCCACCCGCTCTGGGACAGAACATCCAGAACGATATGCAACAAACCATGCAAGAATATGTACAAAAAATGAACGACGGCGGGCAGGGGTTAAACAAACAGCGCCTTCAAGATGTCTTTGATATTGCCATCAACAACGCCCCGTCTCATGACGTAAAAGATATTTTGGGCAATGTTGATGAAAACACTTACAAACAGGCCAAGGAACAAGTCTGGCTAGATCAGGCTGTCAGTATTTCCAAACTGAAAAAAGAGTTCAAAATCGGTGCCGACAAAGCCAAAAACATCAGGGACGCCATGGTTGAGGAGGAATTTATTTTCTGGCCCAAAGCCGCCGGCACACAGCAATACGAGGTTTCTGTAGACAAAAAAGGCCGCTGGGTTATGGACTAACGTCGTCCCGTCTCTATTTCTTTTTACCTTTTTCTCCTTTAACAACCGCACCGGTTTTCCTGTCAGGCGGAGTGATAATGCCTGCCGATACGATGAGCTTGGCGGCTTCTTCGACCGTCATCTCCAGATATTTCAATTCCTTTTTCGGGACAAATAACAAATAGCCGGATGTCGGATTCGGCGTTGTCGGTACAAATACATTCACCGTGTCTTCTTCCGTCGTGCGCTGCACCTCCCCTTCGGATTGCCCCGTAACAAAACCGATAGACCAAACCCCTCTGCGCGGATATTCCAGCATAACAACTTCACGAAAGGCCTGCGACTGAGTCGCCATGATGGTTTCAAATATCTGCTTGATTCCGCCATACAGGGTACGTATCACCGGCATACGGTGAACAAAATATTCAGATATGCGAATAACCAGCCGTCCCAGAAAATTCCGGGCAAACCAGCCAATCAGGATAAAAAAGAAAATCGCGATTAAAAGACCGATTCCCGGCACAGCCGTTGAAGGGTAATATTCCTGCGGGATAAGCTGGGCAACGCGGCTGTCAATAAACGTCAAAAAAACATATGTAAGATACAGCGTAATACTGATCGGTGCCGTCACTAAAATACCCGCCAGAAAATAGCCACGCAACCGCGCGAACAAACTGCGGTGCAAACCGCTAATATGACCGTTAATTGTTGTTTTTTTGGAGTCTTTGCCTGTCATGCCCGATTGCTTTCAAAGTTGGGAATACCATCTGTAAGTAAGGTATATTTATACAATAATCTAGGAAAATTATAGAACTAGGTTTGAGCACAGGCGAAATACATGTAAAAGTTGTATTTTTTCGGGGTTTTTGATATAGTGGAGACAGTGGCGCACTTGGTGCGCTTTTTTTATGGGCTGCTTTTAGAATAAAAAAATAAAAAAACGTGCGAACGAACTAATGGATTATCCAATAGAAACAAGAGACTACAAATATCAAAGAAAGAAAATATACGAACAAACTAATGGAATAGTTTGACGTATGGTCTGTAAGTGGTGACCGCGCGGGGGCTCGAACCCCGGACCCTCTGATTAAAAGTCAGATGCTCTACCAACTGAGCTACGCGGTCACAAAACAGCTATAATGAACAGCTCCTTCAGATTGCAGCAATCTATGGAGTTGCGC
>JAJFGQ010000033.1 GCA_021776075.1 Alphaproteobacteria bacterium
CTTTTTTGTATAAAACCGGAATCGGCGTGTGGAGACAAATATATGTCCCTTTAATGAATCGCATATCCGGTACAAGAAAATCCATAGCAAAATGAATGATCTACAATAATGCTGTGGAAAAGATCAGTGTATGCTTATATAAAGCACTGTGGACAAGGAAGAACACAAACATCTGAAAGGGGCATTATTAGCGGCGGCGGCGTTTAGTCTGTTTTCGATAGGGGATGCCCTTATCAAATCAATCAGTGGCATATATTCTTTCTATGTCATGATTTTTTTCATTTCTCTGTTTGCAATCGGGACGCTTTTGATTTTTTCCTCTCCGCTGGATGGCTTGCGGGAGACGTTGAAGAGCCGTAAAATCCCCCTCCACCTTTTGCGTGGTTTTTTCTTTTTTCTGCAATTTCCTCTGATTATTTTTGGCTTGAGCCATTTGCCCATGACAAAATTTTATGCTCTGGTTTTTGTTACGCCGTTTTTAACGTCCCTTATCGCAATACCTGTTTTGAAAGAACGTGTGCAGGGCCGAAGCTGGCTGGCTATTTTTGTTGGTTTTTTTGGTGTTCTGATTGTATTGCGTCCGGGTCTGATTCCTCTTGATATGCCTTCTCTGGCTGTTTTGGGTCTGGCCCTGTTCTCGGCTCTGGTCAATATCATGGTGCGTGTCATTGGCGCTGAAGAAACAAAGCTCTCTTTTGCTTTGTTTCCCGAGGCCCTTGTTTTTGTTGCTGCCGGTTGTCTTGTACTGCTTACGGGCGGCTTTGAGATTCCTGCGGGGGCGCATCTGTTTATATTAGCCGCCATTGGTTGTTTGTCGGCGACCGGTATGGTGCTGATAGCGATGGCCTTTTCCTATGCTCCAGCTTCTGTTGCAGCACCGTTCCATTACATTCAGATGCTCTGGGCGCTTCTGTTCGGGTATTTTATTTTTGATGATGCTCTGGATATCTGGACGGGTGTTGGTGCAGCCATCATCATCCTGAGCGGGATTTGGCTATTGAAGCATGGCAGAGGAATCGTCTGAGACGACGACCCGCCCCTTTCGGACAAGCCGGGCCCACGTCTGTTTTTCTATCGCAAGACGATGCGCGCCTATATCACCCTCTTGCAGGGCTATCATGGCCGTGAGGTTATAGTAGGGAAACGGGTCGTGAATGATATAGGCCCATGGCAAGCCGTCTTTTAGAATTTCCAGAGCCCTTGCCGTTTCATTGCGCGCGATATAGCGATCCGCCAGCATCATGCGCGAAGGCAAATGCCGGGGATCAAGTGTCAGGGCTGTTGTTAGAAGTGCTTCGACGTCAGGCCTGTTTATGATGGCATGTAATGTTGCCCGGTAATAAGGAATGCCGACAAGGCGTGGATTGGCAGCATAGGCCCTGTTTAGAAGGCTTTCAATTTGTATAACAAAGTTTTGATGTTCTTGTGCGCTGCCCGTCATGTCGTTTTCCTGCAAAATGCCAAGCGGTATGGTCACAGCCAGTAAATAAGCCCGGGCGTTTAAGCCGTGCCCGCTTTGGAAAGCGGCGTTGACGTGATGCTGGAAGGACTCAATGTTGCCGTTAAAAGCAGCGGATTTGGCACGGTTGGCATGAAATTCACTGATCAGAGCTGCCTGCAAGGCAAACAGGCACACCAGAAAGGGCAGTCCTATGACAGTCCAGCGCAGATAATCCGGCCATTTACCCGGCCATGTCAGGGTGAAAACCGGCTCATCCAGAACCGCACCCGTTGCCTTGTACCACCAGCCCAGCATCAGACCTGACAAAGTTAAAAGGGAGGCCACGTAAAAAGGGAAGGACACATGCGCATGCATCATCATTGCGCCCAGAGCACAGAAAACGGCGGCAATCATAACGCGCTGCGGATCATCCCGTGGCAAAAGCCTCACTGTTTTTATCATGCGCCATAAAGAAAAAATCAGGACCAGATAGAAAAAGAGCGGGGCCATCCATCCCATTTCCGCTGCAAATTGTAAGGGGTCGTTATGGGCCATTAAGCCTCCTGAATAGAGGTCCTGTTCCAGCCTGTATTCCGGGTAAAACAGGAAAAAGGTTCCTATGCCCGTGCCGAAAGGAAAATGATCCCGTATCATAGCGGCCGTGGCCTGCCAGATATAAAGCCGTTCGGAGGCTATCTCCGGCATGTTCGTGACGCCATGTGAGAGATGAGCAAGAGGCCCTTGCCATTGGGGCACCAGAATGAACAGTAAGAAAAGGACGAACATGCCGAGCAAGAGAGCCGCTATATGCCGTCCCTGTTGTAAGACATGGGCGCGGGATAAAAACAGGAAAATGAGAGTCACGGCTAGCAGCGAAAGACATACGGCCCGTCCGGAAATCACGATGATGCCGCCGAGGGTCAGCATACATCCTGTCAAAGCAAGGTTTCTATAGAGCCTGCTTTTCGTTGTCAGCATAAGGCCTAGGATCGGAAGAAATCCAAGGCTCAGAAGTCCGGCATAGCTGTTCGGGTTGGCAAAGGGGTAACGCACTTGTCCGGCCACAAGCCATTCCGGCAGGAAAAAATGCTGTAGCAAGGCCCAGAATCCTAGAGCACTGATAATAAGCCCCACGCCCATAGCGCAATATTGAATGATTTTGTCCGTATCTTTCGTGAGCGCAAAAGTAAAAAACCCGAGAGCAAAAAGGCTGAATGTTGCAAAACCAATCAGGCTGATAAAAGGAACTGCAGACCAGAAAATGCTGAAAAGGGCATTGAGCCAGAATAACCCGGCACAGAGCAGGAGCAGTGATTTCGGAATTTTCAGGCCGTTTTTGAGCGCGTCGTTGAAGAGCAAAAAAGAGCCCAGACAGATAAATCCAACGGCTCCCAGCCGCGCCAGTTCATAGGGTTGGATGATTGGTAGACTGAGGATAAAAGCCAACAGCCAGAAACCGGATACCAGACAGGGAAAAAGACGGATAGCGGGTGTTTCTGACATTTACTACCCCGTCACCCCGGCGCAGGCCGGGGTCCAGAATGACGATTTTGTTGTATAATTCACACTTTTTCCTGCATTTGTAGGCTTCTTTTCTAACGACCTTCCTCTACATATAGCCGTTCTCGTTAAAAATAAGACATTGTCATGCCCGCTTTATGCGGGCATCCGGCAAAACAAAGTGCGCAGCGGCGCTCATAACCAGACCCTCGCCGTTTTTATCCTGCTATCGCAGGATCGCGGGGGTGACGGGGTAGTCTTATTCTTAATGAAATTACTGTAACAGAAAAATTGTAAAATCTAAATTCCGGGATTCTGTTTAGACGTTAATTCATAACTGATTTCGTCCGAACCGTGCGGGTCTGGCTTGAAACCGCATTTTTCAATCACGCGTTGGCTGGCAATATTTCCCTTGTCGTGGCCCGTGATAATTCGTTTGGCACCGGCTTCGTTAAAAAGCATGCCCATTAACGCTTTCACGGCCTCGGTCGTATAGCCTTGCCCGGTTTCTGTTGAGCGTGCCCAGTAACTGATATGGAATAGCCTGTTGCCTTTCTCCCAGTCATCAATGGAGACACCTAATGACGTTGTGAAACGGTCATTCTCCCGACTGAAACATTCAAAACGGTAATGTCGTCCGCCATTCTCCCAAACATCAGCAGACTGGTTGTAGAAGTCCTTCAATTCCTCTTGATCGGGCCATTCTTTTGCCCAACTCATCCAGCGTTGCAATTCCGGCTTGCTGTCCTGCATGGCTTCATAAACGTCCTGTAAATCGGAAGGTTGCGGCTTTCGTATTAATAGTCTTGATGTGTGCAGAGGTAAGGGCAGGGCCTTAAAAGTGTCAGTTTGATCCATGTTTTCTGCCTTTATTATCTGGATAACTATTCACTATTAGAAAAAGTGGTCATGACGAGAAGTTCTTTTGGGATTTGATCCTCTATTTCTTTGGAACAAATGATGTCCATTGTTCTGTAATTGTTAAAGGCTTCCTCTACAATCTCTATCTGATCGCCCCATTTTTTTAAAAAGTCATCGAGAAGGGCATCCAGTCTTTTTTCCTCTTCACCAATGTCATAGATTCCAATAGAGACTTTCTTTTTTGTTTCTGATGACATTGATTGACACTTTGTTTCTTTGTTTTTGAAAAATAAAAGCGGGGCAGTTCTGTTGCGAGGCCGCCCCACGCCCCACCTGATAGTGCTTAAGCTATCAGGAATTGATTTGTAGCGCGCAATGCGACCAAATTAGGCAGCGATTGCTTCACTAACGACAGCGTTGTCGTTACTTGCTACGAAAGCATAGTTGTCATTTGCAACTACTAAAATAGCCCGATAACGGCGGATACTATACCGAACACAGACTTTGCCTTTACTACGCGTGTCGATCCTGTTTCAGCCCCGCCGCCAATGTCTGGTCGAAAAAACACGTCCCGACATTAGTGGTGGAGCTGCCGGGTACTGCCCCCGGGTCCACAACGCTTATTCCGCAAAGCGTTTAGCGTCATAGTCAACCGAAGCTGACAATTCCATTATAGGACATAAGTTCTGGTTTTCAAAGCAA
Source organism: Alphaproteobacteria bacterium (assembly GCA_021776075.1). Classification (GTDB taxonomy): domain Bacteria; phylum Pseudomonadota; class Alphaproteobacteria; order Micavibrionales; family Micavibrionaceae; genus JAJFGQ01. The sequence continues at coordinate 4,505 of JAJFGQ010000033.1, forward strand.
ACTTCAAAATGTGGCCGTAAGATTAGTTTAACCACCAAGGCACAAAGGCACCAAGATATTGAAAAGGAATAAAAAATTGGTGTCTTTGTGCCTTGGTGGTTAATGAAAGTTTTTGAATAAACAACCGACTATAGCCCCTCCCCAATAAAATAAGACTCTCTCAAGGGAGAGGGAGTCTTATTAATTTTAGAAATAGCTATGTATAAAACCAAAATTTTCTTGCAATTATAGGAATAATATCCTATAATGAGGTCTTTAACCTATGCGCAGGAGGCAAGGGCTTTGAAACGAACTATTGGAAAATTGTATAAAATCAATATGTTGATAAATTTTGCAATAAAAAAAAGCAAACAAACTATTGGCGAAATATTGGAAAAAACCATGGATAAGAAGGCAGAACAACGGGAAACAAACTGTTCTAAGCCGGGAATGGTTCTATAATGACCGGACATTATTAATAAGGAGGATGGCATGAAGCAATATCTGGATTTAATGCGGCATGTGCTGGAAAACGGCACGGTGAAAGAAGACCGGACGGGAACGGGGACGCGCAGTGTCTTCGGGCATCAGATTCGTTTTGATTTATCCGCAGGGTTTCCGGTTGTCACAACCAAGAAACTGCATTTGAAATCCATTATTCATGAGCTTCTCTGGTTTTTACAGGGCGATACCAATGTCGCTTATTTGCAAGAAAACGGTGTTAAAATCTGGGATGAATGGGCCGATGAAGAAGGCGAGTTGGGCCCGGTTTACGGTCATCAATGGCGTTCGTGGCCCGCGCCCTCTATTGCGTCAGATGGCCATCATATCGACCAGATTTCCAACCTTGTGCATCAGATTAAAACCAACCCCGATTCGCGGCGTTTGATTGTCTCGGCATGGAATGTGGCGGATATCGGAAAAATGGCGTTGCCGCCTTGTCACTGCCTGTTCCAGTTTTACGTGGCGGACGGTAAATTATCCTGCCAGCTTTACCAACGCAGTGCTGATATTTTCCTCGGTGTGCCGTTTAATATAGCCTCCTATGCGTTGCTGACCATTATGCTGGCGCAGGTTTGCTGTTTGAAACCGGGTGAGTTTATCCATACATTCGGTGATGCGCATCTCTACAGCAATCATATTGAACAGGCGCAGGAGCAGCTTTCGCGGGATGTTTATGCTTTGCCGGAAATGCACATGAACCCGCATGTCAGTGATATATTCGGCTTCAAATTTGAAGATTTTGAACTGCTGGGGTATCAGGCACATCCGCATATCAAGGCTAAGGTGGCTGTTTGATGGCGGTCCGGGTTTCCATGATCGCGGCGATGGCGGAAGACCGGGTGATCGGCAGGAATAACGATATTCCCTGGTATATTCCTGAAGATTTTAAACATTTTAAAGCGCTGACGATGGGAAAGCCTGTTCTCATGGGGCGTAAGACATTTGAATCGATCGTGACAAAGCTGGGAAAGCCCTTGCCGGGGCGGGCCAATATCGTGATCAGCCGAGGTGGTTTTTCTCATGATGGTGTGACGGTTTGTACGGATTTACAGCAGGCGCTTGATGCCGCAAAGATCATAGCCGAAGATGGTGGGCTTGATGAAATCTTTGTCATTGGTGGGGCGCAAATCTACGAACAGGCTCTGGATTTGACAGGCAGGCTTTATCTCACTATCGTCCATAAAAAATTCGAGGGGGATGCTTTTTTCCCGGAAATCAATGAACATGACTGGCTTTTGTCAGCGGAGGAACATCACCATGGAACAGAAGAACAACCGGACTGGTCCTACCAAACCCTTGAAAGACGCGTTTGATCAGGAATCTGAAAATCGTACGATTGTACTGGATTATCGTCATCAGCCAGAAAGCAATATTGAAACGCTCGTCTATTATGATGCGTTTGCGGGCTTATACAGACTCGCCGTTCATCACGAAGAATCAGGGTTTTTCTTTCAGGAAACGCTGGCAGCGACGAGCGAACGGTTGAACGCTAATTTGCCGCCGGAGAAAAACGGAAACGGTTGGGATTATCCCCTGAATGTTCAGGTGACGGCCCGCGCACGGGAAGCGTTTCTGATGGCGGGGTTGAAGGGTAAACTGGCTGAGCGCAAAGCGGATGCCGGGAATAAGGGGCCGCAACTGTAATCAGGCCGCTTCTTTTTCCTGTTTTATATTATCCATAATTCTACAGGCGATCTCCGCGAAGCTTTGGCGGCTCCGCTCGTCTGACAAAGTAACGGGTGTGCCTTCATCGGATTGAATGCGTATCGCGGTGTTGAGCGGAATTTCACCCAGAAAATCACAGCCGCGATTTTCCGCTTCTTTTCGGGCGCCGCCATGGCCAAAAATGTGGCTCTCATGATCGCAGTTGGGGCAGATGAACGTGCTCATATTTTCGATCATGCCGAGGATGGGAACGTTTACTTTGCGGAACATTTCCAGTCCCTTGCAGGCATCCAGAAGGGCAATATCCTGTGGTGTGGAAACGATAACGGCGCCGGCCAGCGGTGTTTTCTGCGCCATGGTTAGTTGCACATCGCCCGTTCCCGGCGGCATGTCGATGATCAGGATATCCAGCATTCCCCAGTCCACGCCATAGAGCATTTGCTGCAATGCCTTTTGTATCATCGGCCCACGCCAGATAACGGGTGTGCCTTCATCAATCAGAACGCCGATCGACATGGCTTTCAGGCCGTGTGCTTCAAGCGGTATCAGCTTTTGATCGACGACGTTCGGTTTCTGGTTCTGTATTCCCAGCATGGCGGGAATGGATGGGCCGTATATGTCCGCATCCAGAAGGCCGGTTTTGAAGCCCTGTTGTGACAGGGCAACAGCCAGATTAACGGCGACCGTTGATTTTCCGACACCACCTTTTCCCGAAGCGACGGCGATGATGTGTTTCACACCGGGAACTGCTGTTTTTTGAAATGGTGATGGAGCCGATGCCGATGCCGGCGGTGATTGTGATGGTGCTTGTTGTTGACGTTCTGCGGTTAAAATTGCTGTGACCTGTGTAACGCCGGGCAGGGCTTTCACAGAGTCTTCTGCGGATTTGCGGAGTGGTTCCATGGAAGGAGCTTGTTGCGGGTCAACCTCAATGCTGAACAGCACATGCCCGTCTTTGATTTGTAATCCCTTTATCATTTCAGGGGATACAATCTGCTCCAGCGCCTTTATGATTATTGCTTCATTTAAATCGGTCATGCCGCTTATCTAGCGTTTATCATTAAGGTGATGCAAGGAAATTCGACGGCGCTAGCCAAGTGTTACAGGCTGTACGGTAACAGCAGGGTCGAGAGGTTTGATGGCCGGATCTTGCGTCGGTGTGGCTGTATTATCATGGGCTGCCTTAAAGGCCGGGCTTAACGATGCCACATTAAACGTAGATGTGTTGTCTGTGTCCAGCGTTGCCGCATGTGAGCCGCCTTCTCTTTCGCCAGGTGAAAAGGTTCCGTTTTTTCTCTGTTGCGGTGTTACTTCCGGTTTCGTTTGTGCTTTTGCGGCCGTAATTGTGGACGTGTTCTCATGTGAGTTTTTCGCCAGCTTGGTTTGCTCTGTTTCGTTATAGACATCAATCTCATCTCTATATTTAACCAGATCTGCTTCGGCACCCTTCAATGGTGCCAGTTTTCTTTCAGCGGTCATTTGTTCATTGAGTGACTTACTGTTGTTTCTGACCCATTTTGGGAGAACCGAATCGTTCTTAGCGATGATATTGTCCTGCACTTTTATTTGTCTCTGTAGCTTTTCTTCCAGTCTATCCAGAACGGCAGGATCGGAATAATTCGTATTTTCGACATGTTTAAAAGCCGCCTCCCTGACGTCAGGGTTGTTATCTTTACTACCCGCATCGGCAAGGGCAAAGGTCGCTAAATTGCCATGGTTTTGTATTGAGGGCGCACCGGACGGTCCTGTTTTACTGCCTTTGACGAATGCGTCTGCTCTCTCTGCGTTGTGTTCATCAAAATGTCTGTAAGCCTTTTGCGATTCAACCACTTTGTTCGCCCCATAGCCAACGGCTACGGCGGCTACGATGGGTGCAGCAACTACGGCGGCAGTTGTCATGGCGCCGCCAGCGGCAACTGTTGCAGCTATCGCACCCATGCCCATACCTGTGGCTGTTGTCGCGGCGACCGCGCCCGTGCGGGCCAGTTTGCTACCGGCTTCTTCTGTCGCGATTTGATGAATACCGTCAGCGGCCATCAGAACCACATTCGCCTTTGCGATGTTTCCGCCGATGAGAGAGGGTAACCTTTTTCCGGCACTGACGGCGACATCAAGACCACTGGCAACGGCATCGCCGCCACTGATGACAATTCCTGCCGTATCTCCGTTTTCTATGGCATTTTTCAGGCCGACTACACTCAAAGCAGCTCCGGCCCCGGAGGCACCGAGAGCGACTCTATTGAAGCCTGTCTTGATATCGGGTGCTGTGTTTTTTGTCGTATCGGAAATGTCATCAGGAGCATCAGCAGCAGAAACAACGGTTTCCAGCGCATCGGGGGTTCCGCTCTTTGGTTTTAAGTCAGGAGCCTCTGTTGTAACGTTTGGTATATCTACCTTGCTGGGTTGTGCCGGGCTGATTTGTTCGGATGGATTAGCAGATACTTGTTCCAGTGCCTTATAATCATTAGCGACCTCCGTATGATATTTGGTGTTATTGCCCAGTTTGGTTTTCATCATTTTCAAGTCTGTTGGCGTCATATTGGCATCGGGAAGACGATCAGGATCAATATTCTCAAATTTGTTTAATAAATCTTTTTCTACATTTGCAGAGTGATCTATGACGTTTGTCACTTTTCCTGCTGCTTCTTTGGTGATTTGAAGCGATTCTGCGCGGTCAGATTCAGGAAGGTTGTTTATAAGGTCATGAAGCTGGCTGACTTCCAGTTTGTCTATCCCCCGTATATTCAATCCGGCAACTTTGGTGCTTCCCGGCGCTCCTTCTGGAATTTGATCTGCTAATTGTTTAATTTTGTTGATGTCTTCAGTCATGCTGCTATAGGAATCAGTATCAATCCCGCCCAATTTTTCAAGCTTTTCTATACTTGTTAGATTGTTCTCGTGAAAATTATGGGCGGTGTCACGCCATGCTTCTGTGTGAGCACCAAGGACTTCTTTGTAACGTTCTAATTCCAGTCCCGGAGCTTCCTTGATATAATCAGCAAGCTTTTGATGAGAGGCTTGTGCACGAGCATTCGGTTGTCTTGTCTCGTCCAGATTTATTTTGTCAGGCGCATCATTATTTAGGGGCGGGGTTGTCTCCGGAGTGTTTTTTTTTGAGCTTCGAGCCTTGAGATTGTTTCCTTTTGTAATTCTTTGTAAGAATCACCGCCTACTCTTTTACCGGGCGCGGAAGTCGGTTCGGGTCCAACGATATTATCAAAAAAGAATTTTCGGGCACCGTCAGTTGTAAGATTCATGCCTGTTTCTCTCGACAGAGCCGCACTCTTAACTATGCTGGCATCCATACCGGCGGCAGAAGAAGCGTACAAATCGGCATCTGAAAGTATGGCGGCCATATGCGTTAGTTTGGGGTCGTTTACTAAAACCTTAAGCTCCGGGAACTTTCCGTCCGGGTCAATTTTGTTCCAGTCGACGCCCTCTGCTGCCGGTCGTCCGTTTGTTATATTGTCCTGATGTGCCTGCGCGACTCCCTTCAAAACAGCATGGGCACCGTTGGGGCTTGTTGTTTTGATAATGGTGTCTGCGCGGGCAATCTCTACGTCGGAAAATCCGGCATCTTTCAGCACAGGTTTCATGAGTTCAAATGATTTAGTTTCATTGGCATAATGGTTGTCTGCCGGATTGCTTTTACCACCATGTGCCAAATCATGTCCCGGTGATATGGCAGCGAGCAATCCCTTATCATTTGCGTTCAGCTCAATGGCTCCGGGAACGGCTTCCCTGACCATCCTGTCGCTCTCTTCTATGAGAATTCTTGTATATTCACCGACTTCTCTGAAGTGGTTCTGTTGATGGTATTCAGGCAAGGTTCCTTGCCCAATCGTGTTTTCTGCCATCGTTGCTATGGCAACGGATGCCTTATGGCCGGGACTATTCGGATCAAGATTCATTCTTTTGGAATTGTCTATTGCCGATCCTGGCAGGCTGGCATTGACGCCCTGTTTGATATTGGCGTCTACAAAGTTTTTAGCTGTTTCTTCTGCTGTGCGTCCTGCATCAAAGGTTTTTCCGCCTTTTTCAACGAACTCACTTTGCTGTATGGCGGCATGTTCAATGATTTTTCCAAGGTGTTTTTTTCCATTAAAGGCTTGTTCCAGAGCAGGAACTTCCTTTGCCACCCTTTGTATCTCTGTGGTTACTTCATTTGGTTGTATTGGTAGTTCAGCCATAAAGAACCTTTTCCATTTTTTCACACCTTCGTTTTTTAACTTTTTAGCCGTATGGCAACGTCTGTTATTCCGTATCGACAAGGGTATAGGAAACTTATTAACATATTTATAATGGCGGCGCAGGATGTAAGCTATTGCCTTCTGCTGTAGAAGATATATTGTACCTAGCGAATGCAAACCAAATAAAGTAAGGGAAATCAGGAACTATGCCCTGGAATGATGAATCCAACGATGACAATAAGAAAAACCCATGGGGAAGTGGCCGTGGCAATGGAAATGGCGGCGGCCCGCGTGGTCCATGGGGCGGTTCTGGCGGTGGTGATCAACCGCCGGATATGGACGAAATGTTGCGACGGGCGCAGGAAAACCTGCAACGGATGATGCCGGGCGGTTTTGGGGGCGGCAAGTTCGTGGCTCTTGTTCTGCTGGGGCTGGTTTCTTTGTGGCTGGTCAGTGGTCTTTTTACGATTGAACCGGGTGAACATGGCGTTATTCAGCGTTTCGGCGCCTGGGAGCGCACGCAGGTTACCGAGGGGCTAAGCTATCACATGCCATGGCCGGTAGAGACTTTGAGTAAAGTCAACGTTTCTGAGGTGCGCCGTATGGAAATTGGTTTTATCGAGCGGTCTTCGCGTACGGGCATAGGACAGCTTCAGGATATACCGGAAGAAAGCCTGATGCTGACTTCAGATATTAATATCGTCGATCTTGATATGGTCGTGCACTGGAATATAAATTCAGCCGAAGATTACCTGTTTAATATCCGCGATCAGGAAAATACGATCAAAAAAGTGGCTGAAAGTGCTATCCGGGAAGTTGTAGGACAAACGGAAATGTTTCCGATTATCACAAAGGATCGTGCTGTTGTTGCCGACCGCGCTCGTGAGATCATGATTAACAATCTTGATGAATACAAATCAGGTGTCAATATTACGCAGGTTTTGATTCAGGAAGCTGAAGTGCATCCGAAAGTACAGGGCGCTTTTCAGGATGTTCAGTCGGCCAAACAGGATGCCGAAGATGTTCAGAATACGGAAGAAGCCTACCGTCAGGATATTTTACCCAAAGCGCGGGGGCAGGCTATCAAGATGCAGCAGGAATCATTTGGTTATAAGGAATCTGTTATTGCCAAAGCCAACGGAGACGCCTCCCGTTTTGAATCGATCTATCAGGCTTATTTAAAGGGGCAGGATGTAACAAAAAAACGGATTTATATTGAGACAATGGAAGAGGTGCTGCAAAACGCGCAAAAGATCATTCTTGATGATGTGGGTAAAAATGGCGGCAGTGGCGTTGTTCCTTATTTGCCTTTAAATGAGCTGAAGCCCGCTGCCGGAAACAGTAATTAAAATAGAAACAGGAAATTCGAAATGAAACTATTCCACGGCATATTTCTTATCGTTCTGTCCGCTGTTATTATAGTCGGCAGCCAGTCGGTGTTTATGATTGACGAACGGGAGCAGGCCATCGTATTGCAACTGGGGCAGCCCATAGGTGAAGTTAACGAACCCGGTTTGCACTTTAAAATACCGCTTGTTCAGGATGTCAGACGTTTTGACCGCCGTATTCTTTCCGTTGATCCGGTTCCAAAACAGATGGTTATTTCAAGCAGTACCGGAAATATTTTGGCCGACGTGGTTGGTGAGAAAGAGGAAGGTGCGCCGCCTGAACGTGAACGGGATGCAGAAATTATTAGCGGTGAGCCTATTATTGTCGATACATTTGCCCGCTATCGTATTACCGACCCTTTGAAGTTTATGAAAACCCTGCGGACAATACAGGCGGCTAATCAGCGTATCGAAAATATTATGAATGATGCGACGCGGACAGCTTTGGGTAAAAGCACATTGCGTGAGCTGCTTTCTCCGGAGCGGGCGGTGATCATGAACGATATTCTCAGCGGGGTGAATAAAAAAATTGAAGATGATGATCTTGGTATTGGTATTATTGATATACGGATCGTCCGGGCCGATTTAACGCCGGAGCTGAGCCAATCGACAGTGCGGCGTATGATTTCCGAATTGAAAGTGCGCGCCAATGAGACGCGCGCGAAGGGTGCGGAAAAGGCGCTGGAGATTCGTTCTACAGCTCAAAAAGAACGGGTTGTTATATTGGCCGAAGCCCAGCGGGATGCGCAGATTATACGTGGTAACGGGGATAAGGAAGCCATCCGTATTTATGCTGAGGCCTTTAACAAGGATAAGGAATTTTACGGTTTCATTCGTTCTATGGAGGCTTATAAGAAAACAATGGCTAATTCCGAAACGCGTTTGATTTTGTCACCTGACAGTGAATTTTTCCGCTATTTCAGGGGCCAGAACTAGCCTTTAGAAAAGGCTGAGTCTCCAGAATATCTCTGCGGATAATATTGAGATTGTTATTTTTATCCGTATTATAGGCGATCCATTTATTTTGACCGTTCATGGCGTATGTGGGTAGGAATTTGTATCCTTCCTCAAGATAAAGAGCGTCATTTCCCGTATTATCAAGCACCAGTTTCTTTCCTGCCCCATTATCGACGATGAGTATTATATGGGCTCCGTAATTTTCTCCTTCTATAACAAAGCGGTTACTGTTTTCCTTAAAGCGCGGCTTCCCGTATTCATCGACATTTTGCACTTCCCTATGAAATCCCAGCACAAGCATCATTTTTTCTTCCGGTACGCCCAGTAAACGCAGAAGATCGTATTTCATGATGGCGTAATCATCGCAATCTCCTGTTTTAAGCACATGGCTTTCAAAGTATGTCTGGAAAAAGTCAATTTTGCCGAATTTTTCATACAGATCAAAACGCTCCTGATTCTCTTTGATATAATCCTGACTCCAGTTTTGTTTTTCGAGGTTTGTATCGCTTGTATAGGCGATGTGATGATTAACAGTATTCTGTACCAGTCTGATTTTGGCTGGTAGGTCTTTGTCACGGTTTTGTTTTATAAAATCCTGAAGACCGCTTACGGATTCACAATATTCGGTTTTTTCAGCGTGGTTATCGAAGCAATCAGACAGGTGTCTGTCCGCTTGGGATGTTGTTATTCTGTTGTTATTCCACAGGGATTCAGTCTGGAAAGCAGGGGTTGAATCATCTGCAAAAGATGTGACGGGCCGGAGTGCGTATCCGAATGCAGACTTTATGTTTTTATCTTTTGTAACGGGCTGTTTTGCCGGAGCGCTCTGCATAACGGCTATATCTTTCAGGGGCAGTGTCTTCAGAGTGTCGGCCTGTGCGGAAAAACCGTCCAGAACGGTTGGCAACAAAAAACTCATCCCCAGAGAGACGGTACTCAGGAGAAGAGCGATTTGAGATGTTATAGGTTCGGAGTGCTTCATAATACGGTTCCATAATTAAACATGCTCTTTTGTACAGGAATTCTATGTATTATGTCAAATTTTACGGTAGTTGACCGTACTGCAATAAGCCCCTAAATTATGAGACTGTTTCAATTCTGATTTCTGGCATGAGGTATATTTATGCGCACGCTCCTGACAACATTGTTTCTGGTTTTTTCCCTTTCTTTGTTTCCGGCTTTTTTGCCGGGGATTGTAGTTGCTCCTGCTGCTGCGGCTGAAGGTTTTATACCGAATGGTGCCTCGCCGAGCTTTGCTGATTTGGCAGAAAAACTATTGCCGTCTGTTGTGAATATTTCTTCGACCCAGAAAATGGAAAAGCCGGAAGATTTTCCGGAAATGCCTCATTTTCCGCCGGGCTCTCCTTTCGAGGACTTTTTCGAGGAATTTATGGACCGTCAGGGGCAGGGCTTTCAGTCGTTGCCGCAGGCCTCGCTGGGCTCCGGTTTTATTATTAATGCGGAGAAGGGGTATATCGTAACGAATAACCACGTCGTGAAGGATGCTGATGAAGTGCGGGTTACATTTCATAATGATGTGACGGTGGAAGCCGAAGTTTTAGGGCGTGATGAAAAGATAGATCTGGCCGTTTTGCAGGTTAAAACAGAAGAAAAGCTGGTGGCTGTTGATTTTGGAAATAGCGATGTTCTGCGTGTCGGGGATTGGATTCTGGCGATTGGTAATCCTTTTGGACTGGGTGGAACAGTGACGGCGGGGATTATTTCCGCACAGCAAAGAAACATTAATGCCGGTCCGTATGATGACTTTATTCAGACGGATGCGTCCATCAATCGTGGTAACTCCGGCGGCCCTATGTTCAATCTGAAAGGTGATGTGATCGGTATTAATACGGCGATATTTTCACCGTCCGGCGGTTCGGTCGGGATCGGTTTTGCTGTGCCTGCTAATCTGGCGGAACCGGCTATCCAGCAGCTTATTGAATTTGGCCATACGCGCCGGGGCTGGCTTGGTGTGCGGATACAATCGGTTACAGAGGAAATTGCGGAAAGTCTGGGGCTGGAAGAGTCGGCAGGAGCGCTTGTCGCCAGCGTAACGCCAGAGGGGCCGGCCGAGAAGGCAGGCTTTGAACCCGGTGATGTGATTCTTAAGTTTGACGGCAAGAAGATCGACGAAATGCGGAACTTGCCGCGTGTCGTTGCCGAGACACCAATTGGTAAGGAAGTGAAGGTTCGTTACTGGCGTGATGGTGAAGAGGGAAAAACATCGGTGACCGTTGGTGAGTTGGAAAAAGCCGAAGAAGAGGGGCTTCTTGAAACCGGCCCGCGCAGTGATGCTAAGAAATCCGGCGGGGTTGAGATCGAAAGTGTCGGTTTAACGCTCAATTCTATAAGCTCTGATGATCGTGATGAGAATGATATTCCCGACGATATTGATGGTGTTCTCATTACAGATATTGAGCCTTTGTCCGAAGCTGCGGAGAAAGGGTTGATGCCGGGTGATGTAGTTGTGGAACTGAACCAAAAAGCCGTAACGAACCCGCAGAAGGCTTCTGATATTATAGAGAAGGCAAAAAAAGGCGGGCGCAGTTCCGTTCTGTTGCTTGTCAACAGAGGCGGCGATGTGCGGTTTGTAGCCCTGCGTTTGAAGAAGGACTAACCGCGTTTCTAAACGCATAATAGAAATATTATGTAATTATGTGATACAATTCTCTGAACAGTTTGGGAGGGTTGTATGAGCATTAATTTTAAACCGGATCACAGTCTAATACGGGAATGGGATAACGCCCTGAACGATGAACTGCCGTTTGTAGCGCCGTTTGTCTCCGCATTTCAAAATGACGGAAAAACACTGCGCTATATTGCCTCGTCTCATGGCGGCGATGTGAACAGCCCGACATTAAAAACGGTCAAACAGGAATTTGATGACTTCCCGCCGGATGTCGTCATCGTGGAAGGGGTGCCGTATAACGGTGAAACATCCCCCGCATGGTATCTGGAGCATTGCCGGGAGCACGCAAAGGATAATTACGAGAATGGCGGCGAAGGCTCCTATGCCACGGTACTGGCCGCTGAACGGGGCACGGCATTCGTGGGGGCAGAACCGACGGCGTGGGGACTTTGTAACGGCCTGTTGCTTCAGGGGGCACGGCATTCGTGGGGGCAGAACCGACGGCGTGGGGACTTTGTAACGGCCTGTTGCTTCAGGGGGATACTGTGTATGAGTTTTAGGTGCTTATAGTCGAGATCAGACGGGCCCTATAATCTGGATACGACCATAATTTAAGGGTCGCATAGTTGGGACTACGCGGGGTAGCTCCTTCAAAACTCATAGAAAGGTAGTAC
>JAJFGQ010000034.1 GCA_021776075.1 Alphaproteobacteria bacterium
CACCAAATCCTTATCAAGATTGTCCGTCAATGTTTCGGCGCGTGCCAAATCTTCCGGGTCAAAAACACCGCCAGACACCAAAAGCTGACCATTCGCCACCGGCACGGGCAGGTTTGTTTTTTTATCGAACGGGATTTTTTCGCGTTTGGCAAAAGCACGGTAATGGTTGTCGCCTAACTCTTCCTTCGTTTCGCCGGTCGGTTTCAACCCCATGCCCCGGGCCGCCACTTCAAATTCCGCACAGGCATGAAGCGCATCAAAGAAACAAACATACCACCCGTTCAGTTTCGGCGTCTTTTTAACAACTGTCCCTGTATCCGATAAAGCAAGACGGCCGTCTTCATCGCCGTAAATATCCGGGACAACTTCATATTCATGCACCCGCCAGAAACCGTTTTCTTCCTGCACCGAAGCCGCCCACCAGCGTTCACCATGAGCCTGACCGGGAGCGGGAGAAAAAGACCGTGTACGAAATTCTGTACCGTGCCATGCCTTGATGGCAAACACAGTATTGGGAAGCTCCGACGACAATGACGCCGTGTAACAGTTATTTTTTTGTTCTCTACGCCGGACCATGTTTCTCCCTCCCTGTAGCTGGAGCAAGCAACTTCATAGCAAACTGCTCATCAGGCGCTCTTCGTAATTTTCCGATCAGCTTTGCGAGTTCTTGTACTTTTTTCCGTACGTTTTCCTGTATGCGGCTGTCATAGCTGGTTGAACTTATATCCTGCTCAATTGACTCAAACAACAACGCTACTTTGCCTTTATCCATACCGTGAGACAGCGCTATATCACTGAGCTCTTCAGAGCGTTTCTTCAGGCGCCGGCTAGCCCAATAACCACCATTTTTTGCTTCCACTTCACGATATGCCTGCCGCGTAGCCAAAACATGGTAGGCAAACTTGATTTCCGCCGATAACCGGACAGCGTCATCCTTAAAAAGACTGTCCGGATATTGTGCAATATGATTATAAAACTTTTTCAGACCTCTTTTAAATTGCCGATGCGGCATTTTAGTCTGCCCCCATTCATCGACGCACTGTGATACCGCAGCAATACCAAGTCCCACTGAAGCAAGACTCATCATAAATCCGCTCATATAACTTAGAAAATTCAGAGCAGAAAACGCGCCGTCTGTAGACAAAAACACCAACCATGAACCCGTTGCAATGCCTGTGGAACCGGCACACCCGAGTGAAAAAGCACCTGTATGCAAGCCTCCTTTTGTCAGGGCAGAAAATTTATGCGCTACAACCTCATCGAAAGTATCGGATAAACGGGTCAGTTTATACCTTGTGTCCTGCAAGTTCTTCTTGATGGCCGCCTGATCATTAAACTTTTGAAGGGAAGCCGTCATTTTTTTGTTCGATCTTTTTGCAAGAGCACTCACGGCTACAGACTCTATGGCTGGTGACGATTTACTTAAATTGCCTTTGCTTTTTCTGGCCACAGCCAGATCGTCCAGATCAAAAACACCACCATCCACCAAAACTTTTCCATCCGCCACAGGCACAGGCAGATTTGTCTTTTTATCAAAAGGAATTTTTTCGCGTTTGGCAAAAGCACGGTAATGTTGTGCGCTCAATTGTTCTTTCGTTTCGCCGGTTGGTTTTAAACCCAAACTCCGGGCCGTCGCTTCAAATGCTGCACAAGCGTGCAGTGCATCAAAAAAACAAACATACATCCCTCCCAGCAGCGCGTTCTTTTTAACCGCCGTTGCCGTAGAAGAATGCTGATCATCTTCATCACTATAAACATCCAGAACAACTTCATACTCATCGATCTGCCACAAACCGTCCTCATGGCGTACAGCCTCCCACCAGCGTGCGCCATGAGCTTGATCAGGCATAGCTGTAAAAGAGCGCGTACGAAATTCTACCCCATACTGCGCCTGAATACGCAAGACAAGTTTCAGAAGCGACGGCGGCAATGATGCCGTGTAAAGCCTGTCCTGTGGTTCTTTATTATGCCGGGCCATGTTGCTGCCCCCTTCTTTCACCGGAGCCGAGCAACAGAGGCGAAGACTCATTGGCCGGTGCTGCTTTCAGGCCGCTAATCACACTCGCCAGTTCTGCTGCCTTTCCCCGCATGCTCTCCTGTATTTCCTCCTCATAACGCGTTGAGTCCAAATTCTGAGCAACAGCGTCAAGCAAAGCTTCTATTTTTGCTTCACTCAGACCATGAGAAAGCGCCGTACTGCTCAGTTTTTTACTCAATTTCTGCAAACGCCGATTGGCCCAATAGCCACCTTTTTTGTCTGCATCACGATAAGCCTGCCGTGTAGCCAGAACATAATAACTCACCTCAATCTCCGCACCAAGCTGACGGGCCTCATCCTTAAAACGGCTATCCGGGTACTGCGCCATATCACTATAAAACCGTTCAAGAGCTGTTTCAAATCCCCACCGCGGCTTTTTACTTTCTCCGCCATACTCATTGCGGAGTCTCAATGCACGCAAACCAGACGCCATCGTTAGTGGAATGCCAATAAAACCTCCCAAAAAACCGGAAAATGATAAAAAATTAGCCGTCAATGATGTCGCAGCAAAAGGGAGTTGCGCTGAAAACAACATCCAAGACGCTATTGTTGCGCCGCTCAGGGAATAGGTCAACATAACAGCTCCCCCTACCTCCTTCCCCGCCTTCGTCAAGGCCACAAATTTATGCTCCACGGCCCCGTTAAAACTCTCACGCAAACGGGTCAGCTTTGCACCCGTATCGGATAAACGTTGTCTGCAAGCGGCCAGGTTATTAAATTTTTGTAGCGCCGATGAAGGAATCTTTTCTTTTTTATCCGGCATTCCTGCAAGGGCCGTCACGGTCAAAGCCTGCGAAGACGGCGAAGCCTCACCTAAATTACCGATGCTTCTTTTTGATATTTCATCGGCATCATCGGGAAACAAACCGTCGAGCAATATTTGCCCGCCAGCCACAGGCACAGGCAGATTACTTTTCCGGCTAAAAACAATACCTTCCTTATCCGCAAAAGCCCTGTAATGGCTTGATCTTAATTGTTCCTTTGTGTCCCCGATTGCCTGCATCCCTAACTTTCGGGCTGAAACCTCAAACTCTGCACAGGCATGAAGCGCATCAAAGAAACAAACACCATCCAGCAGCGTTGTTTTTTTCAGTGCCGTTCCTGCATCAAGTTGACCGTCTTCATCCTCCAACACATTTGATACCTTCCTGTTCTCACGGACACGCCATAGTTTTGTCTTACCATCGAAAGAGGCATCCCACCAGCGTTCGCCGGAAGATTGCGCCGCCACAGGCACAAAAGTCCGGGTACGGAATGCTGCACCGTGCTGCGCCTGAATACGCGGCACCACGGCTAATAAATCTGCAGCAATCGTATTGGTGTAAATATTTTTCATCCTCTATACACCACCCCCCGGTAATAACTTTAGAGGAACAGGGAACGGTAAACCTTCCAGGGTTTTCAAATTCTTTTTCGCCAGCTCTTCCATGAAAGAGTTGGCTTCTTTAATTGTATCTTTGAGCTTCCGGGCCATTTCATCATCTAACGCTGTGGATTGTGTATTCGCGCTCAAATGACCTATAAAATATTCGGTTTCAGATTTTTCCATGCCATATTTTTGTGCAGCATCGGTAAAAGCCTGCGTTGCTTTACCGAGCGTTCTCTTTGTACGCCATCCGCTTTTTTTCGTCGCCTGACGAAAGCTGTGACGCAGCCAGAGCGCCTGATAAGTCATGTCAGCCTCGGCCGCCAATTTTCTTAAACCAACTATCAGTTCGCTTTGCGGCATCTTGTCAAGATGGGCCTGAAAACTCCGAAGATCCCGCTTAAATTCACCCTTGGGATCCCAGTCATGAACCAGCAGACCCACACCCGTTATGCCGAGTAAACTTGCAGCACCAAAGGCAAAGGAAAAACCGCCCATCATTGACCCTACTATCCAGTGACCTGAAGAGAACAAATCCATAGTCACGATAGTTGAAAGCTGCCCCATACAACCGGCACCTAAAGCAAATCCGGTAAAGATAGATGTGAGTTTTAGACGATCTGAGCCTGCCTTAAATCCATTCTCCTGTGCATAGGTGATCTCTTTACTAAGATTTTCAAGATGTGACTGCGAATTCACCAAAGTGCTTTTATTGCCTTCCTGAATCTTGGCCAAAGACTGTTCTTTTTCGGCGGCCTGAATGAGGTTTTCAGAAGCCTGATCGAGCCTGACGGGTACAATTGCTGCATTATCCGCACGATCCAAGACCTCGCCCAACATCACGGGTTTTGTAAACACGTCCTCAAGCACATTACCTTTTGTGCTTTTAATAATCTCTTTGGCACCGGGTTCAAATATACCGTCCATGAGCCGTTCACCGTCTGCGACAGGAAGCGGCAAGTTCGTTTTTTGATCAAATAACTGACCTTCCCGCACGGCAAACGCACGATAATGCTGCACGCCGAGCTGTTCCCTTGTTTTGCCAACCGGCATGCCCACCGCCGCTTTTGCCGTCACTTCAAATCGGGCGCAACTGTGAAGCGCATCAAAGAAACATAGATCCTTTGCGATAGTCTTCGTTTCCTCCAGAGCCTCTTGCCAGGAATAAGTCACACGACCATCTTCATCCGGATAAATATTCGGTACTATTTTAGACTCTGTAAGCTTCCAACGCCCTGTTTTCTCATTACACGAAGCCTCAAGCCAGCGTGTTCCGGAAGCTTGAGTAGGAACCGGGCTAAAAGAGCGGGTACGAAATGCTGCACCATGCTGCGTTTTTATTCTTTGCACCACGGCATACAAATCCGGTTCCAAAGTCTCGCTAAAACGGTCCGTTATTTTTTTCAAATTATTCCCGTCTTTTTTCACGGCGCAATCCTTTTCAGAGTTTGACCGGTCTGACCTAACAGTCGCTCATTGAGCTGTGCAACATCATTTTTTTCTGATTGCTCTAACAAAGACTGAAAGCTTTCTACGTCCTTTTTAAACTGCCCCTCAAGCTTGTCTTCAAAGGCACTCGCATGCGGATTATCCTGCAAGGCCGATAACAGCGCCGTAATCGCGGATTCTTCCATGCCATGTTTCCGCGCAACACGCAGCAAAGACCGGCGCTCCCATTTCATATTCGCCTTGGCCCATAGACTTCCTGCTGCTGCTTTTTTGAAAGCATGGCGGGTTGAGAGCGCATAAAATGTAACTTCGGCGCGTTTTAAAAATTCTTCGGACAGGTTTTTTTGATCGCCGTCAGGAAGGGCTTTGATTTGCCGTCTCACCCGTGACAAATCTTTGCGGAATTGCCGGTGCGGTATGACAAAACGATTTTCCCTGAAAACCTCAACAGGCGTTTTAATACCATCGAACCACATAGAAGAGAGCACAGCGCCAGAAACAATCCCCACCATGCCCGAGACAGCATAAAAAACGACGCTCAACACCCCGGGTGGGAGCATAAACCCTACTGCGGCACCGCCTGCCGCACCATGGATAAGCATGGAAGATATAAAAGGATCATCAGCAGCCTTCTCTGTCCCTTTCAAAACCACGCCTTGATATTTTGTTTTTGCCGCCAATTTAAAACTTCCGGAAAGCCGCCCAAGGTTTTTTTGGCGTTTGGCATAGAATTTTTCAACGGCGGCATAACTGTCCGCCCGTACAGTAGCCCGCACAACAGATTGATCCATTTTGGCCAAAGCCTGATCCGTCGAAGAGCCCGGTAAAACAGACAGGGCCGTGTCATGATTACCCAGAATATCACCAAGCTGCAGAGGCATTTGTGTTGTTGCCGGCAACAAATTACCCTTGGCTTTTTTAACAATGGCACGCGCACCCTGATCCAGCGTACATTTTTCAGACAGAACCATCCCATCTGCCACGGCTATAGGCATATGCGTTTTTTTATCGAAGACAATCCCCTCATCTTTAGAAAAATCACGATAATGTTTTACAGGTTCATCAGGTATCTTTGGCTCTGCAACTGCCATCCCGCGACTGAACTCGCCCACTTCAAAGGCGGCGCAATCGTGAAGCGCATCAAAAAAACAAGCCTCGGAAAAGCGCTGCACCTGTTCCAAAACCCTCTCCGGAGAAAAAATTCTTTTTCCTCCTGTTTCATATGCTACGTCGTGCTTGCTTGTAAACTGCCAGACCGTCCATAGCCCGTTTTCATCTTTTTGGGCCTCCCGCCACTGCCATTCACCCCTGCTCGCGGACGATAAAAAAGACTGTGTGCCAAACGCATCACCGCCCCGCGCCTGAATACGCAAGACTTTATCCTGCTTGTCAGGAAGCAGAGTCATGCTGTAACGCTCTACAGGCTTTCTTCTTTTCGGCGATATATGCGGCATTGTGCTTCATTCTCTCCTGTAAAAAATTATAGAGATTTATGACCCTCAGCCCATTAAGGGCAGGATAAGCACTTAGCATAATAATGTTCGTTATGTCAATTTTTTTAAGGGCGTCTTCCCTAAATATCCAGCAACAGGCGTTGCGGGTCTTCAATCGCATCCTTGATACGAACGAGGAACGTCACAGCCTCCCGCCCATCAATGATACGGTGATCGTAGGACAAAGCCAGATACATCATAGGCCGCACCTCAACAGACCCGTCCGGCATCGCCATAGGCCGTTTCTGAATTTTGTGCATCCCCAGAATACCGGATTGCGGCGTATTCAGGATCGGTGTGGACATCAGGGAGCCAAATACACCGCCATTCGTCACAGTGAACGTGCCACCGGTCATTTCATCAATACTTATTTTGCCGTCACGGGCGCGGGTCCCCATGTCCATAATGTCTTTTTCAATCTGCGCCATGGATTTATCTTCACAATCGCGCACCACCGGCACAACAAGCCCCTGTGGCGTACTCACCGCCACACCGATATCGTAATAATTCTTATAAATGATCTCATCGCCGGAAATTTCAGCATTCACGGCAGGAAGCTCTTTCAGGGCATTAACTGCCGCTTTCACGAAGAAAGACATGAAGCCCAGCTTTACGCCGTGCTTTTTCTCGAACGCCTCCTTATAAGCCGTCCGCAATTCCATTACGGCCCCCATATCCACCTCGTTAAAAGTGGTCAGCATTGCCGCAGTGTTCTGCGCTTCCTTCAAATGTTTGGCAACACTTTGGCGTAAGCGGGTCATGCGCACGCGTTCTTCCCGTTCACCAACCTGCCGCACCGGTTGCGCCGGCGTTGCCACGGGATGGGTGGAAACAGCCTTTGTCGGGTCCATTTCCGCTGCTTTGCCAGCATTTTCGATGAAATTCATAACATCTTCTTTCAACAACCGTCCGTCTTTACCCGTTGCCGCGATCTTTGCAGGGTCAATATTATGTTCATCCACCAGTTTTCTTACAGCGGGAGAGAGTTTTTGTACTTCTTCGGATTCAGGAGCAGGCGCTTCTTTCTTCTCTGCGGGAGCAGAAGATGCCGCCGCTTTCGTATCATTCGCCGCACTGCTTTCACCAAGCTCACCCAACAAGGCGCCGACCTCAACATTCGCGCCCTCCGGGGCTATAATTTTGCTAATCACCCCGGCTGAAGGCGCATTCACCTCCAGCGTCACCTTATCGGTTTCAAGCTCCACAATCGGCTCATCAATGGCTACGGAATCACCTTCCTTTTTAAGCCACTGCGCGACTGTTGCTTCGGATACTGATTCACCAAGGGTTGGAACAACGATCTGTGTCATATGATATGTCCTAATTGTTTGTATTGTTTATAGTAAAAACCTGTCTTCCATAAATGTGGTCCGAAGCACTCACAACGTCAATGCCTCATCCATCAGCTTCAACTGTTCCAACTGATGACGTTTGAGAAGTCCCGTTGCCGGAGAAGCAGACGGAGGCCTGCCCGCATATTGCGGACGGGCGGCTTTATGCCCGGTTTCCTGCAATACGGCTTCAATTTGTGACTCAACAAAATGCCATGCCCCCATATTCTTCGGTTCTTCCTGGCACCAGACAAAATCAGCCTTTGAGAACTGCTTTAACTCCTCCACCAGACCCGCATGCGGGAAAGGATAAAGCTGCTCCAGCCGCAGAATAGCAATATCTTTAATGCCACGATCTTTGCGTTCCTGATATAAGTCGTAATAAACCTTGCCGGAACATAATATGACACGCTTTATGTTTTTTGCCGGGGCCAGTTTGTCCCGACCGTCATCCCACAGAAAGCGATGAAAAGTTGAATTAGTCGCAAACATTTTTTTCGGCGATACAGCCAATTTATGCCGCAGCAAAGATTTTGGCGTCATGATCACAAGAGGCTTGCGGAAATCACGGTCCATCTGCCGCCGCAACACATGGAAATAATTAGCCGGGGTCGTACAGTTGCAGACCTGCCAGTTATCATCGGCACACATTTGCAGAAAACGCTCCAGCCTTGCCGATGAATGCTCCGGTCCCTGCCCTTCATAGCCATGAGGCAGCAGCAACACAAGACCCGACATCCGCAGCCACTTTGACTCCCCGGCACTGATAAACTGGTCGATCAATACCTGCGCACTATTGGCAAAATCACCAAACTGCGCTTCCCACAGAACGAGCGTCTTCGGATCCGCGAGCGTATAACCATACTCAAAACCAAGAACAGCCGCTTCGGAAAGCGGGCTGTCATGCACTTCAAATTTTGCCTGTTTAGAATCAATATTGCACAGCGGCACATATTTCTTTTCTGTGTCCTGATCTCGGATAATCGCATGACGCTGTGAAAACGTACCGCGCCCGCAATCCTGTCCTGACAAGCGCACGGGATAACCTTCATTCACAAGGGCAGCAAATGCCATAGATTCTGCCGTAGACCAGTCAAAGGATTCTTCACCTGCAAACATTTTTGCCTTGGCTTTCAACTGGCGTATAATTTTGGGATTGGCCTTAAAATCATCAGGTACGGTGCTCAGCGCCTTACCTATTTTTTGCAGCAATTTGTCAGACAGTCCCGTTTCACCACGCCGATTTTCGCCGTGTGCTGTATTCAAGCCGCTCCATGCCCCTTCCAGAAAGTCGGCCTTGTTCGGCTTATAGCTTTCGGTTGCAGCAAGAGCCTCTTCCAGATAGCCATTAAATTCATCCGCAATTTGCTGCGCTTCTTCTGCAGAAAGCGTACCTTCTGCAACAAGTTGTGCAGCATATTGCGCCCGTGTTGTTTCATGCGCCCTAATTTTTTTATACATGATCGGCTGCGTGAAAGCGGGCTCATCCCCTTCATTATGACCAAAGCGGCGATAGCAGAACATGTCAATAACGACATCCTTTTTGAACTCATGCCGGAACTCCATGGCAATCCGTGACACATGAACAACAGCTTCCGGGTCATCGCCATTCACATGAAAAATAGGTGCGGAAAGCATTTTCGCAACGTCTGTTGGATAAGGACCGGAGCGGCTAAATTGCGGCATCGTTGTAAAGCCGATTTGGTTATTCACAACGAAATGAATTGTCCCGCCAACACGGTAACCCGGTAAATCCGAAATCATAAATGTTTCTGCGACAAGCCCCTGCCCTGCAAAGGCTGCATCACCGTGCATCAAAAGCGGTAAGACCTTTGAATAATCATTATCTTTTCTTTGGTTTTGCTTAGCACGGACTTTACCAATCACAACAGGATTGACCGCTTCCAGATGCGAAGGGTTAGCTGTCAATGACAAGTGAATAATATTGCCGTCAAAATCGCGGTCACTTGATGTCCCCAGATGGTATTTAACATCAGCCGACCCCTGCACATCATCCGGCAAGGACGCTCCGCCCTGAAACTCGGCAAACACAGCCGTAAAGGATTTGCCCATGACATTCGTCAAAACATTCAGACGCCCCCGGTGCGGCATACCGATAACAATTTCCTCCAGCCCCAACTGACCACCGCGTTTCATGATTTGCTCAATCGCCGGCACAAGGGACTCCCCGCCATCCAGTCCGAAACGTTTTGTTCCCGTATGCTTGGTATGAAGAAATTGTTCAAACATTTCCGCAGCGGTAATACGTTGTAATATGGCCCGTTTACCATTGACCGAAAACTCTGTTTTATTGCGCGGTTCTTCAATACGTTTTTGTATCCACTCTTTTTCTACCGGGTCGGATAAATGCAAAAATTCCACACCGACTGTCCCGCAATAAATTTTCTTTAACGCCTCAAGAATTTCACGCAAACTTGCGCGTTCCAGTCCCAACACCCCATTGATAAAAATAGGGTGATCGTAATCGGACTCCGTAAAGCCGTAATGAGAAGGGTCAAGCTCAGGATGATATTGTTTATCTTTCAAGCCCAGAGGGTCCAGATTAGCAACCAAGTGCCCCCGCGCCCGGTAAGCACGGATGATCTTTAACGCCCGTATGGAATCACGCGTAGCCTGCTGAACATCAGCAGCCTGCCCGGCAGAATGTATCGTTGACTCACCCCGCGGCACCGCTTCCGGATCGGCATGCGTTCCCGTTGAAAAACCGTTAAAACCGTTTTTATCTTTCCTGTTTTCCGGCGGCGTCCAGCTCGCGCCGTGCAATTCCGTCAGAAGCGCTGTTTCATTATCATTCAAAGCGCCAAAAAAGCTACGCCAACTGGCATCAACCTTTTCAGAGTTAATCAAATACTGGCCATAAAGATGAGCTATATATTCGGCGTTGGCTCCGGTCAGAACAGCCGGGTTATTTTGTGCAGACATTGATCCTCACGGTGACAGTCAGAAATGTAATTTCAGGGCTTTCAATATACCATCTACGGCTCATGAAAGCACCGTGAAAGAAATGAAAACTGCATCTGTATGGAGCCTAAGCCACTTCCATGTCTTGCAGAGCCGATTGCGGACCGACTTGTAACGCTTCATACAATGTGGTCAAAGCCGTTTGTTCGGCCTGACTGATATTCAGAATTTCATCAAGGTCAGGGGGCTGCTTGTGAAGGATTGCCGCGATCATGCATCCCCAAAAATACCGGCCATACACTTTGGTTTTTACAAAAAATGGCTGCGTTTCATCAAACTCACGATAAGCCATAGCCACGGTTGTCGCAATTTCTATCAGATTCTGTTTAAACGAAAGCACAACTTTATGCTCAAGCTGCGCTTCCAATATCCGCACAGCGCGCCTGCAGTCTTCGGGAACATCCGCCGCTGTTTCTTCCCATTTCGGCCACTGATCCTTAGACGCCAGAGCCTGACGCATCAATTCCTCAACAAATTCAGATTTACAAAAATCTTCTGTGAAACCTGTGATAATGGCTTCCAAAGCCTGACTCTCCAGCTCATCGGCTTCATCACCGCCTACGTCATCGCTTTGGCTAACCCAGAAACCGGTACGATACGGCAGGGACACCAGAAATTCACGTTCATCGTCTGTAAATTGCTCAAGATAGGCCAAAATAATCTCCTCTATAACCATCATACGATGATATAGCCTATTCTAGCGAATTTTGAGGGATTGGGAACAGGAAACTAGTCATTTCCTTGCAAAGCCACAGAGAGCCTGTTCAGAGCATCGTCTTCTGCCGGACTGATATTCATGAAAGCGGCGTCTTCACCTTCCCCTTTCAGCTTATTAACGACTTTCTCAAGAAAACCGCCCCAGGCACCTACGTCATCGCCGGCATCCATACCAAACTCACCATGGGCCTGCGCTACCGTTTCTGCAATTTGCAGTAAGGCCGCACGGTATGCTTTCCGGTCATTATCGTTCACGTGGCCTTTCAGGACGCCCATAACCTTTTCGCAATCAGGCAAAATATTGAATGACCGGGCCTCCCAACCTGACCAATGCTCCCGCAAGCGCAGTATCTCCTGCGCCACATCCTGTACGAAACCGGAGCCTTCATGCGCTTTTGCAACAGATTTTATAATCCCTTCCAGCGCCTTCATCTCACGCGCATCATCCCCTTCGCCATCATCATCATCGGCATGGCTCATCCACACGCCAACACGATACGGTAAAGCTATAAGCAACTCGCTCTCTTCAGGTAACAAGGAACCAAGATCCGACATGGTTTATCTCCTCTTAAGAAAAACTAGGCGGCCATCGCCTGCTGAACAGCCTCACCAAGCGTAGAGGGGCTGTCCGAGACGACAAACCCGGCATCTTTCATGGCCGCTATCTTGGACTCAGCCGTACCCTGCCCGCCGGAAATAATAGCCCCGGCATGGCCCATACGTTTACCGGGCGGCGCCGTCACTCCGGCGATAAACCCGGCAATGGGCTTCTTGTTCTTTGCCGCCTTGTAGAATTCTGCAGCCTCTTCCTCCGCCGTCCCGCCAATTTCACCGATCATCAGGATGGCCTCTGTTTCATCGTCATCAAGAAACAATTCCAGACAATCTATGAAATTTGTACCATTCACGGGATCACCGCCAATCCCGATACAGGTCGTCTGCCCCAGACCGACAGCCGCCGTCTGCGCCACAGCCTCATACGTCAAAGTACCGGAACGGGAGACAATGCCTACTTTTCCACGTTTATGAATATGGCCCGGCATAATACCGATTTTGCATTCGTCTGGCGTAATGACGCCGGGACAGTTCGGCCCGATCAAACGGCTGCCGGAGCCTTGCAGGGCCCGCTTTACACCAACCATATCACGCACCGGTATACCCTCGGTAATGCAAATAATCAGCTCAATCCCGGCATCAATAGCCTCAAGAATCGCATCGGACGCAAAAGGAGGCGGCACATAAATCACCGATGCATTACAGCCTGTTTTGGCACGTGCTTCGTCCACCGTATTAAAAATCGGCAAACCCAGATGCTGCCCACCGCCCTTACCGGGCGTTACACCACCAACCATGTTCGTGCCGTAGGCAATAGCCTGCTCCGAATGAAAGGTGCCTTGCGCGCCTGTAAAGCCCTGACAAATAAGTTTTGTATCCTTGTTAACGAGAACGGCCATATTCATCTCCGTAGTGGTTAATTATAGCCATTCCCGTCAATAATCGGACGGTTTGTGGCTGTGGAAAAAGTCGTAGCGCAGCGATCAGTGCCCGTATATGAGACGCAGCGGTGTTACCCCACCGCAAGACGAATAAACGGGTATCCGAACGGCTTTTAACGCGCCATCCAAAGGACAGGGGTCTAAAAAGCAATTTGTCTCTTTTTTCGTCGCTCATTATGCTATGGCATAAATCGTTCCTCCAAAAAACACATCTCATCTTTTTATCCCTCCTGCAAACCATCCCATTATTAATGGGAATGGCTATAATCTTTGTGCAGCACAGAAAAGCGCCTCCCAAGAGAGTAAGGAACAGTGCGCCATAAATCAACTCCCGCACGTCTGAATACTGCTGAATACTGGCAAGCACCTGAATATTATGGATTTCTTTACCATAAGCTGGTATCGTTTCTTTGCTATGCCCCAAAAACGGACAAAGAGTTACAGTCGTGTTTGGATTACGCCGTAAAATAAAAGACACACTCTATAGAATGAGGCTTAACGGCCTTCTTCTATGGGGACAAACGGTCAAGGCTGTTAAAACCGGCCTGAAGTGGCTGGGTGTTATTGCCGCCTCGACCGCGCTAGGGTTTTTTCTTGGCAAAAACAATGACAAACTAGAGGGCTGGAAAGACAATATTTCCGAGATATTCAACCGCGACAATCAGAAAATTGCGCTCAAAAAAGAGATACAGCCCCCGACAACATTCTCTCCGGTCTCTCCGCTCATAAAAACAGAAACAAGAACACATGTAATACCGGTCACACCAATAATACCAAAAGATAAAGCCCCTTTAGCTCTTAGCAAGCCGAAAGACCTGAAACCCGGATTCACAGAAGACGAAGTAAATAAACTAGAAAACCAACAGAGACTGTCCAACACATTTGACAAAGAACAGATCAAACAAGCGCCTCACCCCATGTCACCGGCGGTCAAAGCTTTCCTGAAAAAGAAAGGCTTTAAAGTCCCGAAAGAGATTGACGTTATTCTTCTGAGGGCATCAAACGGTCATCCCGACATCTATAATGCCACGGTTCTGTTTGCTGCTGCCGAAAGCTCTCTGGGTAAAAACCTAAAAGGAAAAGGCAGCACAGCGCGCGGCCTATTTCACCTAACTAAGAGTACATTTCTACAGCTGGCCTACCAATACAAAAATGAATTACCCCCAGAAATGGTCAAAGAATTCCATCTCGATAAAATTTATAAAAAAGGGAAAGGACACAGAACCCCCAAAAGCCACCGGAAAAAAATATATGATGCACGCAACAATCTCTATATCAACACCTATCTAACAAGTAAATATCTGTTAAAAAACCTGGAGCTTCTTAAAGAAAATTTTCCAAAGCGCGACATCAATGGAACCGATATCTATATGAGCCATTATCAAGGATCAACGGGTGGTGTAAAATTCATACAGCTTCTGGAACATAAAACATACAAAACCCACGCCGCCAGCGGCTACCCTATGTTTAAAAACAAGGTTAGAATTCCGGGCAATTACAATGTCTTTTTCTACAAAGACGGCAAAGGTCAAACACGGGAACGCTCGATAGAACAGGTCTACGACTATATGGCTAAGAATAAAGTACCAAAAATCCCCCTGAAGTCGCTCAACAGTACGAAAGATATCAGAGAGGCCGACCGGGATTTGCGGAAGGCTTCTTCTCTCTTCACGAACAAGGGCTTTTCTATCACACCAGTAAGCTATAAACCCGACTAGGGTCAGAACTCATAAAAACTTGCATTATGTTTCCGGTTTATGTAATATCTCTTTTTTATGAAAAGAGATAGAGATGGCGAACAACGACAAAAAACCGACACAGAAAAAACGATGGCGCGCAACACCGCCACCGGAAGAGAAGCCTCAGAAAAGCTGGGTTTCCCGTTCATTCTCTGCGGTATGGCGAACAACAAGCCCCTATATCAAATCAGGACTTTGGAAGCTCGCGAAATGGGGTTCTGTGCTGGGGATTGGAGTTTTTGTCGGCAGCAATCAGGCCAGCCTGCCGCAATGGCAGAACAATGTGACGGACATCGCCAAGACAGCTTCCGCAACAAAGGACGTTAAGAAAACATGGCATAATATGAGCAGCAAAAAATGGTTTACTTCTGCCGCACACAACCCCGTGCTTTTCACAAAAGAAGCCTGTACTGCCTTTAATCAGGATCAGAAAGCCCCCGATTTTTTTCAGATTGTAGAACATAACCTCAATAACCGTAATTTTTTACCTATTCCACATGATGTGGATCAAGCCATTATTGCGGCCACAGCTTCTCAAAAAGATCTATACAACCTGACTGCCATGGTTTTTGCTTATGAGAGTAGTCTGGGAAAACACAGCAAAGCAGCAACCAGCAGCGCAACCGGAATCGCGCAGTTTGTCGATCAAACATGGATGGAAATGATACAAAGGCACGCTGATGAACTGCCTCTTTATAAACGGCAGGAATTCCATTTAGACCCAAAAGCCATTCAGACAAAGGTGGAAAACAAAGTACCCGTCTATTCTATCACCTCCGGATATAAAGACCATACAAACGCCCTCATGAAAGCAGCACGCAAAGACCATTATGTCTCATCCTTCTTTGCTGCCAAATATATGCTCAATAATTTAAAAAGCCTGAAAAAGGCTTTCCCTGATCGTATCCTCAATTTTACAGACGCTTATTTGACGCATTTTCTGGGGTTAGGCGGCGCCAAGACATTCATCAGACTGCTGGAAAGCAATCCGAACGATTTTGCCAGCAAGCACAAGACATTCACAAGACAGGGACAGGTTAAAGCAAACCCCCATGTCTTTTTTGAAGACGGCAAAAAAATGCAGAAAGAAAGGACTCTCGGACAAGTCTATACCTACCTGCAAAAAATCATGACCGACATGCCGCTGATGACTTTACAGGATCCAAACAAAATAGATCTCATCAATGCGCAGGTTCGTAAAACCGCGAACCCCGGACATCAATCATCCCCGACATAAACTAACTTTAAGCCGCTTGCGCCGCTTTCCGTGTCGCATCCACGACTTTCTGCGCGGCATCGCCTAAATTATCCGCCGCAATAATCGGCAGGCCGGAATTGGCAAGAATTTCTTTACCCTTCTCAACATTTGTGCCTTCAAGACGCACAACAAGCGGTACATTCAGAGAGACTTCCTTCGCCGCCGCAATCACGCCTTCGGCTATGACATCACATTTCATGATACCGCCAAATATATTGACCAAAACGCCCTTTACCTTCGGGTCAGACAGGATAAGCTTAAAAGCCGCTGTCACACGCTCTGCCGTTGCGCCACCGCCAACATCCAGAAAATTCGCAGGCTCCCCGCCATAAAGCTTGATAATATCCATTGTCGACATCGCCAAACCGGCACCATTGACCATGCAGCCAATATTACCATCCAGCGCGACATAAGACAGCTCATGCTTATGAGCTTCATTTTCCCGGGCGTCTTCTTCATCCTCATCGCGCAAGGCTTCTATATCATCATGACGAAACAAAGCATTGTCATCAAAATCCATTTTAGCATCAAGAGCAATCACCTGCTCTGCCCCTGTGACGACCAGCGGATTAATCTCCAGCAGGGAGGCATCCATATCCACAAAGGCCTTATAAAGGGACAGCATGAATTTCATGGCGGATTTCATAGCGTTCCCCTTCAGCCCCAGGCCGAAGGCGATTTTGCGCGCATGGAAAGGCTGCATACCAGTTGCCGGATCAATGGACACATTAAAAATCTTTTCCGGCGTCTTATCCGCGACTTCTTCAATATTCATACCGCCTTCAGTAGAGGCCATAAAAGTCACACGGGATGTCGCCCGGTCAATCAACACGCTCAGATATAATTCCTGCGCAATATCGGCACCTTCTTCTACATACAGCCGTCTGACTTTCTGCCCTTCCGGTCCCGTCTGATGCGTTACAAGCTGCATCCCCAACATTTTTTCGGCTTCTTCCCGCACCGCCTCAACAGACTTCACAACCTTCACGCCGCCGCCCTTACCACGTCCACCGGCATGAATCTGCGCTTTCAGAACCCAGACAGGTCCGCTCAACTTTTCAGCAGCCGACACAACTTCATCAACACTCAACGCCGCATAACCATTCGGTACAGGCACGCCATATTTCTTAAGTAAGGACTTCGCTTGGTATTCATGAATATTCATGGAAGGAAACTCCGCATTGTCAGTATGTTAAAACTTCGATTTAGACCCTAGCATTTTCCCCTTTGTTTGAAAACAGCGAAGGACGCGATGCAAAGGAATACACGGCAATATGGGAAAGCTTTGACATAGTAGGCATAAATCTGCTACAATGCGTTCAGATAGTCGTCACAACCAATAGGGAGACCATGATCTCAACAGCGATTAAACTCGACGAAGAATTTAAAACAGGCGCTGCCGCGTACAGGCCTGGACAAGAGTTTTTGAGTGTGGTTTTTGCACGTTCTCTGGAATTAAAACTCAAACTTTATAATTTGGCTGGCCATGATAGCGATTCCGTCCATTCATCCTACGAACATAAACACAAAGAAAAGAAAAAACTGACAATGATGGAGATGATTCTCCTCGTTGACCCATGCCTTTGCTCCCTGTCAGGATTTGGGCACGGCTATGACGAAACGGCGAACAACAATATTCCCGTTACAGAAGAGCCCTGCGATCATCACGAAGACGATTGCGCTTCGGAAGAAGAAGAGTGCGAAACTCCCGAACATTGCCCTTCCAGCTTTGCTCTGTCCCGACTGTTCCCTCTCCCCTCCTTCCTACTCAATTAGGTAGAACAGATAGGTAGAACAGACCTGTTTTTGACATAATATGCGCTCATCTTGTATAATGGTTACATAAAACATTATATAAACCAGAAACAGGGTGTGTAATTTGAGTGTCTCTCATGCAGATGTATTTAAACTAAAAGGAACGCCAAAAGAGGCAGAAGCAAGACTTCACCTCTATTTTTCCCAAATTGGAAGCGGTTCTGTCACGCCTGTTCACAGCGATGAAAATGCCCCTAATAAAAAATGCAAAGGCACTTCGTGCAAAAAAGACTTTCAAAAAACAGCTATGCTTATGGGACTCCTCCCCGGCTTGCCCGGTTTTTTCAATATGGGCGACATCGCATTCACCAAGGATGAACTTTTCACAATCATGAACGATGCCAGCGATAATCTGGAAGCCGATATAAAGCTGAACACATCGTCACTTGAATGGCAAAAAACACTTATCGCCTATAATGATGATGGTTCTCACATGACCCGTGAACAGCTTGACCATTCAGATATAGACCAAACTTGCGTTGCCGTTACCACCTATGAGGACTATGTCACCCAGCAAAGCAAGTTGTCACAGACATATGCCGCCAAGTCCGAACTAGACCAGACGCATCTGGCTCTACAAAACGGGAAAGACATTGATCTGGAAAGCCTTTCTAATCCCGTTCAGGCTCTTCTACGGGAACAAAAAGGGATTATGCCGGAATTAGAAAAAGGCATAGCTCTTAATCAGAGTCCAGCAAGCCCCTTTGTGTTTAACAACTAACCCGTTGATATAAAACAACTATAGCGCTTTCTCTCCCGCAAACTTTCTGAACGCTTTTTGACAGAAAATTAAGGAATTTGGTACAATATAGAGGGGATATAGAAAACAATAAAAAGCAGGGTGTAATTCTTGGAAATAGAAGACCACGATGATCCAGTGATAACAACGGACAATGAAACCAGCCCCGAAGATGGTTTCAGGAGTACGCCTGTCCTCACAGGAGAGGAACAGGTTATTATTGCCGCCCGAGAAGAAGCCGGAGGGGCTATCAATACCTCTTTAGGGGGAGATGACGACCATTGCGATCCAGACAGCGAAGAGGGCCGTGAAAAAAGAAATCGACAAACAGAGGCCGCACGTAATTTTATAAACACCAACGTACAGGTTGCTGAGTATTATCATGACATCATCTATGGCATGGATGAGCAAATCATGTCTCTGGAAGAACAAATTCAGCAATGGACTCAAATAGAGCAGCAAGCCATTGAGATTCTTGGCAAAGAACTCAGCGGTGACTGGTCGATGGAAGCAAGTGAAGTCTATGACGATGCCGTAAAAAGCACTGAAATAGCGGATCAAATAGGTATCAATACAACCAACGATGACGGCCAAACGGGCGAATTGCAACAAACAGCGGACGGTCAGTATGT
>JAJFGQ010000035.1 GCA_021776075.1 Alphaproteobacteria bacterium
GCCAGCATCTTACCGTCCGCCACACCCAGAACAAGCCTGCGATTAATCACACGCTTCAGGTCAACAACATACTGCACAAGCTTTGTTTCGGGCTGCACCTGCCCGGTTAGCTTTAAGCCGCCCAACCCCAAAGCCCGGCCAGAACCCGGCGCACCGGTCCAACCCAGATAAAACCCGATAAGCTGCCACAGAGCATCAAGCCCCAAACAGCCCGGCATCACAGGGTCCGATTCAAAATGGCATTCAAAAAACCAAAGATCCGGCTTTATATCCAATTCGGCAATAATCGTACCTTTATCATAAGCACCACCCTCTGCGGACACCTGCGTAATACGATCAAACATCAACATGGGCGGCAACGGCAAACGCGCGTTACCCGGCCCAAATATTTCACCATGCCCACAGGCAATTAAATCCTCATAGGAATAGCTGTCTTTCGGTTCAAAAGTCATAGGTTGCTTTATCGCTGTTTCTGCATTCATCGCCCCTGTTATACGCCGATAAAGGGGGACTTATCAAGAGATGATATTGATTACTCTGGCTGCATTCCTTTCTGCAGCGGAGGAGGCGTTTTCCTCCAGCCCTGCAACAGTTTTTTCACTTCCGCCGAAACTTTATCACCGACCTGCGCAAGAAAACGTGGGGCATCGGCAGCTTGCCGTCATTGCGAAGGAATGAAGTGACTGAAGCAATCCAGAAGCTGAGCACAAGGAAATGGATTGCCACACTTCGTTCGCGATGACGAATATATAACGCCTAACTAAATGCAGAGCGCTCTAATCATTTCAACAAGAGACAACCGCGGCTTCTTTACAAACAGTTTTGTAAGTTTCCGTCATCGCGGCCATAGCCAGCGGTTTTGCGATCACCGGTTCTATCTCCGGCATTTCTCCGCCGGAAGCGACGGCCAGCATCCTGCCGGCCGCTTTTGCACAGGCTACGGCCTGATCCATCAAATCATGAAGCTGAATAGCCGCAAAAAACTCACGGCAGGAAGGCTCTAAAGCCGTAATAAGATCATAAGGTGCGCTACAGGGGCAATCATTGGCCGCCAGACCAAAACGCCAATCCGTACCCGCCGGTATACCCAGCCGCACCGCTTCCTGTGTCATAACATGCGCGACATAATCAAGACGATCCGGCAAAGAAGGCGCATCAAAAACCTGACAGGCGTTCTGTGATAAAGCCAGAGAACGCCCGGCTATAGCACTCAGGCCACTCACGCTTTCCGCAAGACTCCATCCGTCTTTCCCGATTTTGGACTCGATCACCAGATCGCATAATTCCTGCGCTGCAATTTCAAAAGCCAGAGAGCGCGTCGCGCACTCAATAAATATCCTGAACGTTTCCTGCCGGGGCTGCCCTTCTTCCTCCATACGCATAAAAAGATGGTGCACGGCAAAGATAACCAGATCATGAAACTCATGGGCACAATCCAGCCATTCCTCAAACAAAGTCCGGGCCAAAGCACGCCCCTGCTCTGTTTCATAATCAATCATATAAGCAGGAGGTAAAGCAGAGGGTCCCAACGGACCATCCTGCGGTTTGCAATCCATCATAAAAGAGAGAGAGGCGAAGCTTGCCTCGAGCCCTTCATCCGGATCATCAAATAAGAGCAGCGTTTCCGTTAACACACCGGATAAAAGCTGTATCAGACGCATAGAGTCAGTCTCCTGCCCTGCCAAAGCGGCATGGGACAGAAAGCTTCTATACATAGAATCCGCAAACTGCGTTTTGTTAATCAAAATGGACATGTGCCTGAAATAAAAAAGGCGGGGAGGAAGAACAAGAACGTGGCAAAACATCTGGAACGATGAAAAACCAAAGACATTTACAAGACTAATTCAATTCTTCGTCCTCGTAAATGCCCCATAGAAAATTTCTTTGCACCCATCCACGATAACCTTCTGCTTCAATACGGCACCATTCACTGATGCACTTATCTACGATGGCAACAACATCCGGCTCCAGACGCGCCATCATACGGGATTCAGAACTAAACCCTTCACGCAGAGGCACCAGATCATCAGATTGTATAAGCACCGTTCGTTCTCCGGAAAGAAGCGACTGATGAATCCAGCCTGCCTCTCCTTCAAAATCTGTTATTTTGCGCCAGGAATCAAACTCCTGAACAATTTCAACCGGCATTTCTTCACGTTTATAAACCCATTTAATAGGATAACGAAGCGCCGGTCCCGTACGCACATAGACTTTATCTGAACGCAAGGATACAAAACGCGGCAAAGGCAGATCCGTTGAACGGAATCCCGGCACAGAATCCTCAGCTACAGCAAGCTGGGAAAGGAGCAGAACGCTCAAAAAAAGTAGCAAAGAAACGGTACGTGTCATGAGAAACTGGACTTTTCTGTTGTTTTACGGCAATTATACCGTCTTTTTCTTATGATAAAAGAGTTATCTGTAAAGTTATGAACAAAAAACGGCCCGATATTTCTGTCGCCCCTCATATTTCTGTTGCTCCTATGATGGACTGGACAGACCGGCATTGCCGCGTTTTCCATCGGCTGATTACGCCCCATGTCCGGCTCTACACAGAAATGATTACCACAGGCGCCATTCTCTTTGGCGAAAAAGACCGTTTCCTGCGCTACGGCCCAACAGACCACCCGGTTACACTGCAACTTGGTGGCTCCTCACCGGAAGCCCTCGCAGAATGTGCCAAAATTGGCGAAGATTACGGCTATGATGAAATCAACCTGAATTGCGGATGCCCCAGCGGACGCGTACAAAATGCCTCCTTCGGGGTTTGCTTGATGCACAGGCCCGATTATGTGGCAGACTGCATAGGCAAAATGATCAACGCCGTCTCTATCCCCGTGACCGTTAAATGCCGCATTGGCATTGATGATTCTGATGATTTTCCTTTTTTAAACAAGTTTGTAGGAGCTGCTTCTAATGCTGGATGTAAGGAATTTACAATTCACGCCCGCAAAGCCCTCCTGAACGGCATAGACCCCAAGCAAAACCGGGAAATTCCACCCCTGCGCTATGATATTGCCGCGCAAATAAAGGATGAATACCCTGACCTGCGCTTTATTCTCAATGGCGGTATCAAAACCATTGATGACATGCGCGCGCATCTAAAAACATTTGACGGTATCATGATTGGTCGGGAATTTTACCAGAACCCCTATATTCTGGCCGATGTGGAACGAGAGCTCTTTGGCAACAAAGCTGTTTTACCGCGTGAAGCCGTGGCTCGCGCCATGATCCCCTATATTGAACAACAACAAAAAGACTATAACACCCCGGTTAATTCAGTGACTCGCCATATGATGGGGCTGTTTCAGGGATTGCCCGGCGGCAAAATATGGCGCCGCACGCTCAGCACCGAAGTCTGCAAACCAGGCGCAACGGCCCACATCATTGAAGAAGCACTGGCTCAACGACGGCAGGCAACAGAAGATTTGTATGAACGCAGGACCGCTGCCGCATGCTGACGGGCTTGTTTTTGATAAAACTCTTCATTTGCAGCAACGTCATAAAACTCCAGCTCATCACCGGATGCCTTGTGAAGTTTTTGAATAAAGTCTTTTTCTCCGGAACTTCTGCCCCAAAACTCATCCACTGCCAGACCGTCAATCACAACAGCATCAGACAAAGCCCCATAAGATTCCGGTGAAAAAACATTAATCCCAGTGCTATCTAAAGAATCTGTTAGAAAAACCGGTAAAACATCGGCTCCCAAATCACGGTAAGCGCTAGAGAGAGACTCTGCATAATGCTCTCCATCCTGCACATTGCCAAAAACGTGATTAAAACCAGCCTGCTGGAGAATCAGGGACAAATCTTGATCTTCCGCATGAGATAACCCACGCCGGGCCATCACTTGATTACGAACGGCCATTCCCTCCGGTGACGTTAGTGACAAAGCCCACCCGTTACCCTCCATGAAATATCTCGTCAATGAATCTTCTAAATCAAAATAATGTCCTGATGGGTCTCTGGCCGCATCATTAAAAGCAGATGATACGCCCCGGTGATACAAAAACGCCATTTGATTATTTCTCGAAACAGGTGCCATACTTGATAGAGCAAACCCCATATAAGCACTCAAAATAGCCTGCCCCCTTGGATCATGAGACGTACTGCCATAGTAAAGGCGGGACTCAAGGTCATAATTCATGTCCCTCTTAGCTATACCTGCCCAAACATTATGGGGTTGTTCAAAATTAAATGTAAATTTTTTATTCTCTTTCAACAGGCGGAAGGCCACCAGATGCTGTAATTCCTTATGACTTGGCTTTTTGTGCTCTTCCCCCATTTCCACAACCAACGGCTTGCCTGCCGGCAATGAGGCCAGCCTTTCAGAGATCGCCGCAACGATAATATCCGCCGCCGGACGCAAATCATACGGATTATCCGTACAATTGATGTAATGTCCGATCTGATCGGCATAGCTGTCTCCACTGATAAAAGTGGCAGACGGCTGTAATCCTGTTGTTTTTAAGCGTGTATTTTCCATGGCTGGAATAATACAACAATTATTTACATAATGCAAGCCGTGAGAAGGAGGTAGAACAGATCACCCACACGAAGTCGGCGCGCCCTCTTCTTCAGGCTCAATGGGCTCCATACTGAAAGACTTGCCGCAACCGCAACGGCTGGCTTCATTCGGGTTTTCAAACACAAAAGTTTCATTGCTCAGCTCATCACGCACATAATCAATATTCATACCGAACATCATGAAGCTATCGGTGACAGGCACATACAGAGCTATCCCACCCTCAAGATCGACCTTATCATACGCAGCGGGATCGGCCTCCTTCAGATAGCCCATCTTATATTCACTACCGCCACAGCCTTTGCCCTTGGCAATACACAAGGACACACCGATCGTGCCCTCCTCCTGTGCCATGGCCACCTTAA
>JAJFGQ010000036.1 GCA_021776075.1 Alphaproteobacteria bacterium
GTCCCCACTGCACTCCCCACTACGAAATTTCCCTGTGGTCTTAAAGACACTTCGTTGTCTTCAATCTTTTTAATGATTTCATATTTTGTCATACCGTCCTGCCAATAGCTTTCCCAGTCGTCAATCATACTGGGAAGGGGCGCTGTTTTAAGATCCTGACTGCCGCTTCCTTTTTGCCGCTGCCGTGCGCTGCTCCAGCGGTAATCACAAGGATGCGCGCACATACCGGCACGAACAGGGTTTAACTCGACATATCTGAGCGCTTCGTAAAGATAGGCCTCATCCATCGGGTAGGAGCCGAAGCGGCCCTGCCAAAGATAACCGCGCCAATCCATTTTAAAATTTATATAACGGGTGTAAAGACGGTGTGCTTCTCCGATTGCACGCAGGCCGTGCTCATCTTTAGGGGTAACAATCAGGTGAACGTGATTGGACATCAGGCAATAGGCTTGAATTCCAGTATTAACCATAGAGCATTTGTCCTTCAGAAGCGACAGATACATGCGGTAATCATCGTCTGTGAAAAACACATCCTGACGACGGTTGCCACGCTGAATAACGTGGTGAGGCACATCAGGCACAACAATGCGAGCTTGTCTTGGCATATGCACAAGCTATCTCTTTTTCAGTGGGGACACAATGGTTATTGTGTCCCCGATGTGGAAAGGCCCAGTTTAAGCGCCTTTAGAAACTGCTCCGTGGCTGATTCCCATGAATAGTTTTCTTTTGCATGGTTATGGCGTTGTGCTTCGGTGCTGTCATGGGCCAGCGCTGTGAGGGCGGCATGGGACAGGCTTTCATGCAAAACACCAAGATGCGGTGCTGTGATGATGTCTTTCGGCCCGATAACATCATAGGCCGCAACCGGCAGGCCGCAGGCCATGGCTTCGACAAGGACCATGCCGAATGTGTCGGTGCGTGACGGGAAAACAAACACATCGGATGAACGATAATGGGCAACCAGTTCCTCTCCTGTCTTTTTGCCCGTGAATACGGCTTCCGGGTATTTTTTTTGCAGGTCCGGGAGGGCAGGGCCATGGCCGACAACGACTTTTGCGCCTTCCCAGTCCATTGACAGAAAATCCTCCAAATTTTTTTCCATTGCGATGCGGCCTACATAAAGGGCAATAGGGCGCGGCAAGTCCTTGAATAATGTGGCTTCGCCCGGATTGAACAGATCAATGTGAATACCGTAGGTCGCCCGGTGCATGGGGGCGGTATGGCCTGATTCTTTTAGCTCATCTTCCAGTGTTTGCGTCGTAACGATCATGGCTTTGGAGGGCGCGTGGAAGTTTATGATGGATTTCCGTGTGATCTCCCGGCTCCAGTTTTCCAACGGCGGCAGGATTTTTGCAACGCGCCGGGCGACATATTCCGGGAACTGCGTGTGATACCAGCTTGTATAGGCTGTGTCGGTTTTTAGGCAATATTTGCGGGCTGCTTTTCCCAGAGGGCCTTCTGTGGCGATGTGAATGCTATCGGGGTCATAGTCTTCAATCATGCGCCGTAAACGTCTGTAGGGGGCGATAACAAGCTCGATTTCCTTATAGCCCGGCGTTTGCATGCGCAGCGGGAAGTCCGCAGGGCCGATGACCTGCATCTCATGGCCCATAGACGTTAGTTCCCGGCCTAAATTCTCATAGGTGCGGACGACGCCGTTGAGTTGCGGTTTCCATGCATCTGTGACAACCAGTATTTTCATGGGCTTTCTGTGTGTTTTGTTTTATTCTAGACAAAGGATAGCCCAATACGGAACAGGAAACATGAAAAAATTGAGAACAGCTCTATTTGTTTTTACGGCCGTTCTTTTGGGCGGTTTATCTGTTGCCAGAGCGCAGATATGCGAGGCTCAGTATGAGGTTATTGTGACGCTGCGTCCGCCGGATCTGGGGATGCCGACCGTCTGGGATGCGACATACGGAAAGTATGACACGCTGGTTCAGCTTTATTCCGGCCTGACAAAGGATGAGGGCACTGTTTTTGCCGCGGGTCGTAAGCTTTTAAAAGGTGACTTTAAACCGCTGAGCACTGTTCTGGTCGAGTTGAACAGGAGAGGGCGCGTCCTGACGGAGAAAGAATATCCGATGCGGGATGGTGAAGTACCCGTGAAAATGATTGCTCTGGGGAAAGGCTATCTTGTGGCCTCGAATATGATCGGCGGCAAGAAGAATAGCCGTCAGTTGGTCCGGTTGGCCTGGTACAATACCAAAGGGGATTTTGTGAGAGAAAAAATCCTGAAAGATGCGGAGTTTGATATCAGCAGTTTGGGATTGGTCGCGGCCGCAGATGGTAATGGTTTTGTTGTTTTGGTGCATGCCGTGAATTTCGAAACACCGATGGATGAGCATGGTGCTTTAATGCGCTTTTCAGATGCCGGCCAGTTGTTATGGCGTCGTGCTTACAGGCCCGGTATTCCCAATTTTATTAGTGGTCTGAAAGCTATCGACAATAAAAGTTATCTGGCAACGGGCAGTATCCGTATGGATGATGGCCGTATGGCGGGCTGGATTATGAAGCTTGCTTTTGACGGGACTGTCATGTGGCAACGGACTTATCCGCGCGGCGCTTCCGCAGGTTTGTACAGAGGCACTTTGGCAGGAAAACAAGGTCCTGAAGAACGAGGCTTTCTGGTTCTTGGTAACTCCACGCCCTTGGGCAGGGACAAGCCGTCTGCTGTCTGGCTGATGGCGATCAATCCGCTGGGGGAACCCTTGTGGCAGCGTTATTTTAGGCGCAAGGATTTTTCCTTTTCAGCAGTCGGTTTGAGGGGGAATGAA
The DNA here is from genome assembly GCA_021776075.1 of Alphaproteobacteria bacterium. Taxonomy (GTDB): domain Bacteria; phylum Pseudomonadota; class Alphaproteobacteria; order Micavibrionales; family Micavibrionaceae; genus JAJFGQ01. The sequence goes on from JAJFGQ010000036.1 coordinate 2,778, forward strand.
GACGGGCGTATAACGGTTGTTATGAATGCTGAATCTGTTATTTCAGAAGAAGATCTGGAACGCCTGACGGCGCAGGAAAAAATAGAGAGGGAAGAGGGGATCGGTAGCCGTAATCACGTTAGAATACTGACCTTATCACCGCGCGGTGTTTTGATAGAGGATGAATCCTATATTGAAGGCCTTCATGCCGAAGCAAAAGACTTTGTAGAGGGCTGGAATGGTGAGCGTATCGTGGTGTCCACGATACAATCCGATTCACGGCCCCCCCCCATTGAAGAGCTGTTAATTCAAACCGGTAAGTCTTCGACCAAAGCAGAAGAAGAGGCGATGAAAGAGCCTCCCGTCCCGGACCCTACTTTGGAGGGCTGGGTTTTTGTGGCAACGGCTCTTGATCCGTATGAAGACCCTTGCCAGAGCCGGAAGAAAAGGTGATGACCGGGGTGGAGACCGAAAATTCTGATACATCTGTGACTGTTCTTGTTGAGCCGGATAACACGTTTTTGCGGATTGATTCTTTTTTGGCAGCACAGTGCGAAGATTTATCCCGTTCGCGGCTTAAGGCTCTTATTCAGGAAGGCGTCGTGACGGTGGATGGAAAGATATGCACGGATCCCGCTTTCAAAGTGAAAGAAGGAATGTCTTTGCATGTGACGGTTCCCGCCCCTGTCGATGATACGCCTATGCCGGAAGATATCCCGCTGGATGTCGTGTATGAGGATGATGCCTTGCTGGTGATTAACAAACCGGTCGGTCTGGTTGTGCACCCGGGGGTCGGGCATGCGCAGGGGACGCTGGTGAATGCGTTGCTGTATCATTGCGGGGATAGCCTGTCCGGTATAGGCGGGGTGAAAAGGCCCGGTATCGTACACAGGCTGGATCGTGAAACCAGTGGTTTGATGGTTGTTGCGAAGTCTGATAAAGCTCATCACGGTCTGGCGGCGCAATTATCCGATCGTAGTTTGAACCGCATCTATAACGCGTTTGTATGGCGTGTTCCTGAAATACGGAAGGGAAAGGTGGACCAACCTATTGGCCGTCATCCTTCAAACCGGTTAAAAATGGCTGTTGTCCGGCGTAACGGCAGGGAGGCGTTGACCCATTATACTCTTCTTGAGACATACGGAAAGGCTGTGTCCCTCATGGAATGCAAGCTGGCGTCCGGTCGAACGCATCAAATCAGGGTTCATATGGAGTATGCCGGTTATCCGGTTTTGGGCGATCCTTTATACGGTATTCAAAAGACGGCTTCGCAGTCTTTGTTACGCAAGAGTGGTTGCGATGAAGACACGAGCGCTTCTATTTTGTCTTTTCCGCGTCAGGCGTTGCATGCTTGTCAGATATCATTCATTCATCCGTTGACGGGTGATAGAATGACCTATGAATCGACCTTTCCGGCCGATATGCAAGACCTGATAGGGTTGTTAAAGGGCCTGTAGTTATTTTTGCAATTAATGGCGGAGTAAAACACCGTCACCCCCGAGGTTTTGTGTAGCGAAACTAATTGTCGGGGATCCATATGTCAGCAGCTTTGCTGCTGTCTTTTTCTGGATACCCGTTGTTTAAGCCCGCCTGTGGCGTGCCACGGGTATGACGAGGTGTTAGGGTATGTCTGATTTTGAACGCAAATATAATTATTCCCATTAAGAATAAGGCAACTCCTCCATCGTCATTCTCCGGATTTGCGAGGCAAATCCTAGGGGAATCTATCTGTCCTATATGGATCGCCCTAGACTACGTATCGCGTATTCAGGCGATGACGGCAGTAGTAAAATGTCTTATTTTTAACGAGAACG
>JAJFGQ010000037.1 GCA_021776075.1 Alphaproteobacteria bacterium
AATTACAAAAAAAATCACCGCACAGAAACGCGCTTATATTTTTGTCCCGAAACGATGCCCTCACCCGGCTTTAAGCCATTCAAAACACGGAAGTGATCTTCTTTGGCTGTTTCAAAAGGCTGAGAACGAGCCAAAGAATCCACGCTATCTCCTGTTTTGGCTGTTACGATACGCAACCGCCATGGTCGAATGTCCTTTTTTTCAGCCTCTGTCAAATGCCGCATGCTATATGTCGTGCGTTTCAGGCCTTCAATAACAGCGGCCCCGGCATTATTCGGAATAGCCATTTGAAACCGGAAAAAACTGTCCGGCGCCCAGGCCACGGCAATAACACGAATGGTAACAGGAGCCTTATTCACAGTTCCGGTAAAAGAAGCCGTTGCCGCCTTCATGCCGTTGATTGTAATCTCTTCCACGCTGTCCAAAGGCTCTTCACGCATCCAGACTTTGGTTAAATACGTCATCGCATCAAGCCTGTTACGATTACCTGCGGCATCAAACAAGACCACGGCACCGCTTTTGGATGTTGCCACCACTTGCGAAGGCTGGTTCTGCAACTGAAAACCGTCCGGGACGCTAAAGGTAAAATCCATTTTGGTGTGATAGAAATTCTGCCCCCGGACAAAACCCTGCCGGGCACTGTCTCCATAAACAACACCGTCCACTGTCTTCAAATAGCTTTCGCGGCCCACACGCCCTTTCCCTTGCTCATAACGCCCGGCAGTATTAACGGCCTGTACAATCCTGTCCGCCGTCTGGGGATGGGTTGAAAAATAATTGAAGGGCTGCGCTTCCCCATGTCCGGCCAGCACTCTTTCAAAGGCCGTATTACTCTCCAGAGCTTCCAAAAAACGTGCCATCGCAAAATGGTCATAGCCGGCACGATGAAGATAACGAATACCCAGTTCATCCGCCTGATGCTCCTGTGACCGGGAATAGGACTTGATATACAGGGCCGATCCCAAACCGGCCGCCCGCGCGACTTCCTTATTGTCGATTGCCGCCGCCACAACAGAAGCCCCCAAAGACGTAAGCAAACCACGCGAATAACGCTCCGCCGAATGACGGGCCGTGATGTGCCCCACTTCATGGGCCAGAACAGCAGCAAGCTCCGCTTCACTATTGGCCAGCGCCAAAAGCCCCCGTGACACATAGACGTAACCACCCGGCAAAGCAAAGGCATTCACCATGGGTGTATCAAGAAGAAAGAACCGATAGGTCACTTCGGGCCGTTCCGTACGGGCAGATACAGCCTGTCCGAGCTTTTCGACATAAAGCTGCGCCGGATCAGACGGATTCGGTTGTCCGAAAGTCTTCATAATCTTTTGATGTTCATCAGCGCCGATACGGGATTCCTGCTGCTGCGGCATCAGGGCCGTAAACTGCTGCTGCCCCGTTGCCGGGTTCACCGTGCATGAGGAAAGCACAAACAATGCCGTACAAAGGATAGCAATCACCAGCAAAGGCTTGAAAAGGGAGGTCAAAAAGGTCCACTGTGTCTTCATCATGAGAAAGCTTCTAATTTATGTTCTGGTGCTAAGCTGTTTTCTTAGCATATCCGCAACCGCACAGGAAGCGGAGCCTGTTATTTTTCCGAAAGGCGATTTCACAGAACTACGCCTGACGAGCACCGCTACTGTAGAAAGCATTATAGATCCCTTGCGTATCCGCCTGAAAGACAAACGGGTTATACAACTGGCCGGGCTGGAAATTCCTGATCTTGACCCCTATGAATCGGGTGATATTGCCGTGGCCGCACAGGAAAGCCTGAAAGAACTGCTGGAAGGTCAGACAATCCGGATTTACCAGACCAAAAAGGCTGATAAAGGTCGCACAAACCGTATGGGTCACCATCTGGCCCATATAGAGCGGAAAGAAGGCGATATATGGATTCAGGGTGCTTTGCTGTCAGAAGGCCTTGCCCGTGTCTATCCAACACAACGCAACCCTGAAATGGCCTTACAAATGCTTCAAATCGAACAGGAGGCACGTGAAGCCCAAAAGGGCCTCTGGAAAGATGAGAAATACGCCGTCCTAACCCCGGAAACTGCCGAAAAATCAGAAAACGGCTTTGCCATCGTCACCGGAACGGTCCGCAGCGTTGCGACCATCCGAAACACACTTTATCTGAATTTTGGCGCCAACTGGCGCACGGATTTTACGATCTCCATTAAATCCGCCGTTCGAAAAAAAATAGCCCGACAAGGCATAAACCTGATGAATTTCGGTGGCAAAACAGTACGCGTGCGCGGATGGCTTGAAAGTTATAACGGCCCTCATATCAAATTAATCCACCCGGCATGGATTGAGGTCTTGCCAGAAGAGGAACAAGATTCTAATCTGGGACAAACTCAGAAACATTAAAATGTTAAAGGTATATCCTTGAAAAACCGCACGCCATCACTTGATCTGTTCCCGGAGATACAGCCCTACTCCACCGGTTTTCTAGATGCCAGTGACGGGCATACTTTATACTGGGAACAAAGCGGTAATCCGGCAGGCGTTCCCATTCTTTTGATCCATGGCGGCCCCGGTGCCGGCGCAACACCCATGCACCGCCGGTTTTTCAATCCGGAATATTACCGCATTATCATCTACGATCAACGGGGAACAGGACGCTCCCACCCTCTCGGCAGCATAGAACACAACACGCGCCAGCATCTGGTGCAGGATATAGAGCATCTGCGTGAACATCTTCATATTGACCGCTGGCATTTGTTCGGCGGCTCATGGGGTAGTACACTGGCTCTGTCTTATGCTCAGCAAAACCCCGACCGTTGTTTTAGCATGATCCTGCGCGGTATTTTCCTGCTGGAGCAATCGGAAATAAACTGGTTCCTGTACGGCATCAAGATGATCTTCCCCGAAGCGTGGGAGCAATTTGCAGGCATTCTACCTGCCAGAGAGCAAGACAATATTCTGGAAGCCTATTACAAGCTCCTGACCGGGGATGACGAAAAACGGCAAATGGAAGCCGCTATCGCATGGAGCCTGTATGAAGGCGCTTGTTCATCCCTTCTGCCGAACTATGAAACCATCACGACGGAAGAACAGAAAAAAGACGCACTGGCACTGGCCCGTCTTGAAGCCCACTATTTCTGTAACGAACTTATTGCTCCTGAAAACAGCCTGATACACGGCATTGATAAAATCCGCCACATCCCAAGCGTTATCATACAAGGGCGCTACGATGCGATTTGTCCAATCTACACAGCCCACAAGCTGCACGCAGAATGGCCGGAGGCCCGGTATATTGTTGTGCCGGACGGTGGGCATTCGGCTCTTGATCCGGCCATCCGTTCACGCCTGATCGAAGCCACGGAAACAGCCAAATCCCTCAGGTGATAACATGACTTTCAAAACACTCAGAGATTTTGACCTACAAGGTAAAAGAGTCCTGCTGCGTGTTGACCTGAACGTCCCCGTCCAGAATGGGAAAGTCACAGACACAACCCGGATAGACAGGCTCAAACCCACCATTGATTATCTGGTCGCACAAGGCGCAAAAACCCTGATATTGTCGCACTTCGGCAGACCAAAAGGCATATCCGACCCGGCATTATCTCTCTCTTTTCTGCCGGAAACCCTCAAGCTACAATGGGGCATTGATGTCGCCTTCGGAGAGGAAGCAAACGGCCCGCTTACACTTCTTGAAAATCTGCGGTTTCATAAAGGCGAAGAGTCCAACGACCCGGCTTTTGCGCAAACTCTGGCCCAAAAAGGCGATATATACATTAATGATGCCTTCTCCGTTTCTCATCGTGCTCATGCCTCAACAGAAGGCTTAGCCCATCTACTGCCTGCGGGCGCAGGATTTTTAATGGAAGAGGAACTCAACACCCTCAATACCATGCTGGAAAACCCAAAACGCCCCCTCGCCGCGATTGTCGGCGGCACTAAAATATCAACCAAGCTGGCTCTACTCGAAAACCTTCTCGAAAAAACAGACATGCTTGTTCTGGGTGGCGGCATGGCGAATACATTTCTATACGCTCAAAATACTGACATCAAAGCCTCTATCTGTGAAAAAGATATGGCTGAACAAGCACGTAAGATCATCGAAAAGGCAAAATGCTCAGGCTGTGAATTGCTCCTTCCCGTCGACGGGCTGGCCGCTATAGCGCTAAAAGAGAATATAGACCATGTCACCTGTGATATTGGAAACCTGCCCGACGACCACATGATCCTTGATATTGGTCCGAAGAGCGTTGAAATTCTTCAGCACCGTCTGCAAGACTGTAAAACGATCATCTGGAATGGCCCGGTCGGCGCTTTTGAAATTGAACCCTTTGATACGGGCACCACAGCCTTGGCCCGTTTTGTCGCTACACTGACGAAACAAGGAAAAGTACAAGCCATTGCCGGGGGTGGCGATACCGTTGCTGCTTTGGAAAAAGCCGGAGTGACCTCAGACTTCACCTATATTTCCACAGCAGGCGGTGCTTTTCTGGAATGGATGGAAGGAAAGACCTTGCCCGGCGTAGCGGCTCTGCTGTCGCCCGGCCATGATACAAATTCTATTCGGCAAGGCTGCTGTTAACGATACGCTGCGCCGTCTCGGGACGAACCTTATCAAAATAAGTGAGCACTTCCATCATATCTTTCTGGTTAACAACCTGACCTGCCGCTCTCATCCGGTGAGTCATCAGATAAATTCTTGAAAAATCACCTTTTTGGATGGAAAACGCCCGGCAGGCTATGGCCAGCCCTTTCGGGCAGGATTGCTTCAGAAAGTCATGAACTTTCTGCGCTGATATACCGGTATATCTTGAAAAAAGAGCGATAAAGGAGGCAATCCGTCCCTTTTGCAAAGACTCCAACATCAACTGCAAATTCAAAAGCCCCTGATTAGCAAATTGTTCAGCAGCCTCCATCATTTGTGCGCTCGGCATAAATTCGGTATTGGTTGCTTCCACGAACTCCAGAATCAAGTCATCAACAGCACCTTGAGCTCTGTTCCCCTCTACACCAAAATAACCGCTAATATACTCTTTGAGTTCAGCACCGACATGTTCGTACAATGTACGTGCCAGGCTTTCCGGTAATCCCGTGCGCATCAAAAGCGGTTTCGCAACCACATCATCTGCCTTGCTCATCTCCACCAAAATATCAATAGCGTAGGACGTCAGCTGAATGCGTTCATTTTTTGCCAGAACAATAACCGTATCCTGCTCTCTGGTATCCGCCAGAACATCAATCACATTGGAGCTCAACAACGCACGTGCCGCTATTGCCTGCCAATAAGAAGCACCTTTGGATTTGATAATATAAATGAGATCAAGGTCGCTTAGAGCAAGACTTTTACGTAACACAGGTGCGGCGACTATAATATCGTCATTCGCCATGTGCAAGGCAAGCCGCAACGGTACATCACTTATCACAGCCAGCCGCTCTGCCAGCGCCTGACGCAAGTCCATCTCCGCCTGGCGGATCAGGGTAATCAGAACATCTGTCAGAAGCTCCTGCTCTCTTGGACTTAACTCTACTTCAAGCAAGTCCACGACAGCATTTGTCAACGCAACCTGCGCCAAAGGGTCTTGATCCTTGGCCAGACTATACAATTTATGGCTCTCATGAAGGCGCACCAGTAGCGGCGCCATCTGAGGCGATTTTTCGAGCATACGTAAATCCATCGTCGGAATAACCCCACATTATTTTTTACGGCTTCACAGTATTAATCAGACACCCTCTAATTTACTGCCGCTCGATATGTCATCGTTTGAAAAAAAACAGGACCGAATGCTTACTCTTAGAAAGAAGCTTGAACCCTGCTTTCCATCTTACCCTACCCCTTATACAGAGAAGTTCTTTATATTAGGTTAATGGAATGAAACGCAGAAAGATTATCCTTGAAGGAAATAGAAAGACTTTCTTAAAGGTTTCTCTATATGATAGGATGTGGTGGTCACGTAAAAGGGAAAGGCAAGGTGTCTCATGATTGGTCCGGTTAGTAGTGCTACGCAGCAAGCGACCTTAAACCCGTTTCAGAAACAGGTTGATGATCAAGTACGGGAATCCGCGGAACAAAAGCCGCAGGAAAACACTGTCCAGCGCGCCGATGCGCCAACAAATGAAATACAGCGTACGGAAACACGGCCGCAAGAAGACCAAAGACAGACTTTAGCCGCCAACAGCTCTCAGGATACAGCGGAAGCGTCAGATTCAACAGAACGCGGCAGCCTTGTCGATATTTCAGTTTAAAAATACGATCAGTTAGGAAGAAAAATAACGCCTTGAGAAATCGGGCGTTTTTTTTCGCGTTCTTTGGGAAAGGCTGAGACAAAATGGCCACCCGGACAAAACTTGCCAAATCCGTTTTATCGGATTATCTTCCCGGCATGAGCAAAAAAGAACAGTGGGATTTGTACCGGGACTACCTCCAGCTTGATAAAGTTCTGGACGCGCAGCATTTATGGAGCGATGACGCGGGACATCCGGCTCATGATGAAATGCTCTTTATCGTCTTCCACCAGATTTATGAATTGTGGTTCAAACAAATCCTGTTTGAAATGGATGATATACAAAAGCGCTTTTCAGCACATGTCATGAATGACCGGGATATACAGCCGATCCTGTCCCATTTGAACCGGATCGCCGAAATTTTCAAGATCATGGTTCAGCAACTCGACGTACTGGAAACCATGACACCGCAAAATTTTGTGGATTTCAGGGAGCATTTACGTACAGCAACCGGGTTTCAAAGCTGGCAGTTTCGTCTGATCGAAACGCGTCTCGGCTTAAAACGGGATGACCGTATTCCTGTTTTTCACTGCCCGTTTGATGACAAATTAACAAAGGAAAGTCAGGACAGCATCCGTGATGCGGAAAGCCGCCCCAGCCTGCACGAACAAATTGATGAGTGGTTGGCCCGCACACCCTTTATAGACTGGGATGACTATAGATTCCGGGATTCCTATCAAAGTGCCATCCAGACTATGATGGATGAAAGAAAAGCCTACGCACGCGATAATTTAAGCGGAGACGCATTGGAATCTGAATTACAGAACATTGAACGCAGCAAAAATAAATTCGACAGTATCTTTGACCCGGATAAACATAAGGCCGCACAGGAAAACGGCACATGGCGTATGTCTTTGAAAGCCTTGCAAGCCGCGCTGTTTATCAAGCTTTACCGTCATGAACCGGCCCTGCAAATGCCGTCCCGTCTCCTGACCCTTATCATGGATATTGATTCCCTCATGGCCCAATGGCGCTTCCGCCATGCCCTGATGGCGCAACGCATGGTCGGCACAGGTGCAGGAACCGGAGGGTCATCAGGCTATGGTTATTTGCTGTCTACAGCAGAAAAACACCGGATATATACGGACCTCTTTAGTCTCTCCGGCTTTTTGGTTCCCACCCGCACCCTCTCGGATTTACCTGACAGCATCTGCGCCCAATTGGGGTACCGCTACAACACGGAAAAAGCAGCGTAGGCTGTTAAAATAAGCCCCCAACACCTTGTCATACCCGCCAGCGGGCCAAATGGAGCGCTTAAACAGCGGGTATCCAGGAAAAGTCAGCAGAAACGCTGCTGACATATGGACCCCCGACGATTAGTTTCGCTATGCGAAACCTCGGGGGTGACGGTGTTTAGGTATGTCTAATTTTATTGAGGAATAACTATAACTGCAATGTCTTCTTATCGACGGCAAAATACCCGGCGAATTGGTCGTACCCCTTGCTTTTGGCATCATCAAAGATATTCGTTGTGCCGGAACAGGACGGTAAACAAACAGAGACAGGGTTCGAAGCCATTTTATCCGCCCAAACCAGTCTTTTACGTCCCGATGTTCCGAACATCGCCGGATCACGGCGCAAAGCGTACCAGTGATAATCCGGCAAAGGCGCTGAACCCCATTCTCCAAAGAACAAAGCCACGGGGAAACCTCTATCCATCACTTGCAACCGGTGCCCCAACGGCATTAAACCGTCCAGAATGACCCCCTTCTGAATAATCGACGAAAATTTTCCTAACCCCTCGTTCCATGTTGCTATGCGCCGTGCCTTAAAGGCTTCCTGCATATAGGGGTAATTCTTCTGAAAATATAAATGCCCCGGCTGAAGAAAAAAATCAGGTATCTTGTTTTTCAGGTCAAGAGCAAAGCTATAACAGTTATTGAGGCTGCAAAGATCGCCCTTCGTCCATTCCTGCTTCTTCAGAAAGGGAATGTTTTTAACATCAAAAGGAAAGACAGCCTCTTCCCGCGTATCCATGACAGGCAAAACTTCCCGCAGATCCCGCGCTGCCTTTGTAAAATCATCTGTTAAGTTGAGCGCAGGCATAAACAACCATCACCATCAGTCATGAAACGATGGCTATCCTAGCAAAGACGCGTTCGTTATGTCAATTTATTGAAAAGCAACCTCATCAAAGCTGCGTAATTTACGGCTATGGAGTTTTTCCGGGCCGATCTCACGCAACAGCGCCATTGTCAGCAATCCGATTTGCAAATGCTGCTCCACCCGCTCCCGATAAAAGCTATCCGCCATGCCCGGTAATTTAAGCTGCCCGTGCAAGGGCTTGTCCGAAACGCACAACAAAGTGCCATAAGCAACGCGAAACCGGAAACCATTCGCCGCCACCGTGCCGGATTCCATGTCGAGCGCTATGGCCCGGCTCTGGCTTAAATGTACATTATTGCGAATAGCCGGACGCAATTCCCAGTTCCGGTCATCCACGGTTGCTACCGTCCCGGTCCGCATGATTTTCTTTAAGTCATAGCCTTCATAGCCCGTGACCTGCGCGACTGCTTTTTCCAAAGCCTGCTGAATTTCAGCCAGGGCCGGTACGGGAATACTGGGCTTAATATCCTTATAAAGCACATTGTCTTCCCGCAAATAACCATGGGCCAGAACATAATCGCCCAGCTGTTGAGATGTCCGCAATCCGGCACAATGGCCCAGCATCAGCCATGCATGAGGCCGTAAAACCGCCACATGATCGGTAATGGTTTTCGCATTAGACGGCCCGATACCGATATTCACCATCGTAATGCCGGAACCGTCCGGCCTTTTAAGGTGATACGCCGGCATCTGCGGCATACGCGTCATTAAAGCGCCCTCACTATCCCGCTCGTACGGGTCGCTGATATTGCGATTAGCCGTTATTTTGTTACCCGGCTCGACAAAGGCCGTATATTCTACCTCGTCCTTCGACACCTTCGGCTTATCGTTCGGCGCCATAATCCCATGGCAAATTTTTATGAATTCATCAATGTAAAACTGATAATTCGTATACAGGACATAGTTTTGAAAATGATTGGCCGTCGTGCCTGTGTAATGTTTTAGACGCAAAAGACTTAAATCCACGCGGGGGGCCGTAAACAAAGCCAGAGGCTCCGCCTCTCCCTCCCGCACTCTGAATGTACCATTGGCAATCTGGTCATCCATGATTTCCAGATTGGGCTGATCGAAGCTCTCAGGCAGCAATTTAATCTGCTCCTGCGTTAGATCCCCCTCCAAATGATATTCCTCTCCCAACGCGAAATGTAGAGGAATCGGCGTATCGCTGACTCCCACTTCCACAGGCACATCATGATTCAGTATCAAAAGCCTGATCTGTTCCCGGTAATAATGATCGAAAATATCAGGGCGTGTGACGGTCGTCTCATATGTCCCCGGTCCCGAAACAAAGCCGTAGGACAGACGGGAATCCATCCGCCGCGCGGCTTTTGTCGTTACCTTAACGTAAGGATAGCAGGCGCGAACCTTCTGCCCCGGCACCTCACCGGCCACAAATCCCGCAAAGCTCGTCCGTAAATAAGCAAGATGCGCGTCATAAATCTCACAAATGGCCTCAAACGCCGCTTGCGAGTCCTTGAATTTACGTGGTTTAAAACTTTTGGGTCCTTTTATCATGACGGCTATAATCGCCGAAATCACAAGCCATGACAAGGTGTTATATCATTACTGTAGCGCTATGTTACAGCTGCGGTGGATCACACTATAGCTATTTCCAAAATTAATAAGCAACCCTCTCCCTCAAGGGAGAGGGACAATTCAGGAATCAATAGCGACATCCATTATGTCCCCGATCTTCCGCTATCCTTCTTCAAGCCACCAAAGCAGACCCGATAAACCCGCCGGATTGCATATTCCAGAGGCGGGCATACAGCCCCTCCCCGGTCAGCAAAGCCTTATGAGAACCGTCTTCGATAATCCGGCCTTCATCCATCACAATCAGCCTGTCCAGATGGGCAATCGTCGAAAGCCTGTGGGCGATCACGATCACGGTCTTCCCTTCCATCAGGGTTTTCAGGCTGTCCTGAATTAGACGCTCGCTTTCGCTATCCAGCGAGGATGTGGCTTCATCAAGGATTAGGATCGGCGCATTTTTTAAAACGGCCCGTGCAATCGCAACCCGTTGCCGCTGTCCGCCGGACAGCTTCACGCCCCGTTCCCCCACCTTCGCATCGTAGGCGAGGTTGCCTTCATTATCTTCCAACTCCATAATAAAGTCATGCGCGTGCGCCTTTTTGGCCGCCTCTATCACGTCCTCATCCGTTGCATCCAGACGGCCATAACGAATATTGTCCCGGATCGAGCGGTGCAACAGATCACTCATTTGCGGAATTACGGCAATCTGTTCCCGCAAGGAGTCCTGCCCCACCTCTGCAATATTCTGCCCGTCAATCACGATTTTCCCGCCCTGCAAATCATAAAGGCGCAGCAATATCTGTATAAACGTACTCTTCCCCGCACCGCTTGAACCAACCAGACCGATTTTCTGGCCGGACGGAATATCAACGGACAGCTTTTCAAAAACCGGTTTGGCACCATAGGAAAAATGAACATCATCAAAGCGGATATGGCCCTGCGTTGCCTTCAGGGGCTCCGCACCATCGTTGTCAATAACGGCATGGGTTCTGGTGATGGTTTCCATTCCTTCTTCGACCTGCCCTAACTGACTAAACAAAGTCGTAAAAACATCCGACATCCACCATGACATCGTGGACAGCCGTATCATCATCGGCAGAACCATCGCCACATCACCCACCGTAATCAGATCATACTGCCAAAAATAAACAGACGCGGCAAAGACAGCACCCATGAAAAAGACGATAACCACTTCCATCCAGATATACATACTGTTGATCGTGTGCAGCATGTCCTGCCCCGATAAAGTCGTATCATCCAGCGCTTCCCGCAAATAAGCATCTTCATGCTTCCAGCGCGCAAATAATTTAACCGTCAGAACGTTCGTCAAAGTATCGACATACCGGCCCCGGATAATGCTTTTATTATCGGAGTCCCGTTTTGAAGTCTCCAGAATGCGGGGAATATAATGACGCAGCAAAAGAAAATAGGCCGTCATCCATATCCCGGTAATCAGGCCAAACCCCCAATGCGCGCTCATGAACAAAACAACGGAAACAAGCAATGTCACGAGCGTAAACCAGATCGAACCAACAAACATTTGCATGATGAGAGAAATCGCATCGGGCGTTTCCACAACTTTACTCGCCAGCCGCCCGGCAAAATCCGACTGGAAATATTCATAGCTGTGTTTGTGCATGTGCAAGGCAAGCTGCCGCCGGATCATATTCGTAAAAGCGGGCCGGACTTTGGCCATCAGGTAATTACCGTAGCGGTCCAGAACGGACTCCAGAATGAGGACCAGCGCAACAAACCAGAATAACACCCAGAACAGCTCACGCCATATATCGGCCCGGTTTTCTACAGTGGCAAAAGCATCAATGGTCAGCTTGATAAAATAGGGAACCGCCGCCGTCATACTGTTTGCTACGGCAAAAATAACGGCCATAAACAAAAAAGCGGGCCAGGCCTGTCGTACAAAGTACCAGATAAACGGCACAACACGATCCGGCAGAGAGTCCGCATTCTCTGGAAGGTCATCAACCTGTGGCAGTTTGAAAAACATTTTGTACCCTGCTAAAAAATAAAACACATCACTTTAGCACAAAATCAAAAACCGTTGATTTTACTTGCACAAGAAATGCACCATCAATATAAAAACACTATGGTAAAAGGAGTCAGGAAAATGGCGGGCGAGAAAAATATTAAATCTGAAAAATGGACGGCTTCTTTAAGTGCGTTTTTTAACGCCTCAAGTAGAGATGCGGCTGAAATCCTTTTAGGCGATCTGTATGCCCAGTACGATCAGGATATTGCAAAAATTGCTAAAATAGAGCTTCCCGCAAAAGGGTCACCGCTTGAGTCATTGAAAAAGGCCATGCTTTTTCAATTTTGGGCGGAGAAAAAACCTGAAGTAATTTTGCCGGAACTCCTTACCCATTTGGAGAATGCGCTTGCTACGAAAGACTTTGATTCCTCTGTTTTGTCCGCGATTGTTTATGTTAGATGTGTAAGAAACCTGAAGAAAAACGAGAAAGAAGAAATACGCCCGATTATAAAAAACCTGATAAAAGACATTATTAAGCCGGAAGAAAACGATGATATTAAAAATTCTATCCTTGTTGAGGGTCTGGTTACTCTAAATTATGTTTCGTCTGCATTAAAAGAATCAGATTTCTACATTGATTTAATCGACAAATTTCCTCAAAACTGCATATTGCAATTATTTCAGAACTTTGGTTATCAAGCTGGATGGGATGGGGTTCATCAGGATAAAAAAGACGCGTATTGCCGGACATTTGAAAATTTTATCAAAGACCGACTGGATCAGCTACATTCCAGTGCAGGCCTAAGACTCGCCGTCCCCTTTATTATTAAAACCATGAATAAGCTTAATTATACGGGGTCTGAAAAATTCAAAATCTTTGTAAAAACCAATCAAACTATGATCCAACTGCCCCTTATTTTGCCTAAATCTCTCTTTAAACCTTAGGCCGCCAACCCCACGAGCGAACGGGCAAATTCCTGCGGGTGGAAGGGCTGCAAATCACCGATTTGCTCCCCCACACCAACCATATGGATGGGCACGCCGAACTGATCCGCCAAACTCACCACAACCCCGCCTTTGGCTGACCCGTCAAGCTTCGTAACAATCAAGCCCGTCACAGAAACCATCTCCTTGAAAACCCTCACCTGTTCATGCGCATTCTGGCCTGTTGTCGCATCAAGAACCAGTAAAACGGCATGCGGTAAATTTTCATCCTGTTTTTTCAGGACACGTATAATTTTCTCCAACTCCGCCATTAAATTGGACTTGTTGTGCAGGCGGCCTGCCGTATCAATAAAGAGAACTTCCACGCCCTCTGCTTTTGCCTTTTCATAGGCTTCGTAAGCCACGGAAGCCGAATCCGCACCAAGATCTTTTGCCACCAGCGGACAGCAGGCCCGTTCGGCCCAAATCTCAAGCTGTTCTATAGCCGCCGCCCGGAAGGTATCCCCGGCAGCCATCATCACCGAACGATGTTGCTTGATATGCAGATCATGGGCCATCTTGCCAATGGTCGTCGTCTTTCCTACGCCATTCACGCCGCAAACCAAAACAACAAACGGGCCGTTCTCCTGCTTCTCAAAAGTCTGAGCCTGCGCCACAGGCGTAAGAATAGCGGCAACCCCCTCCGCCAGCGCTTCTTTGACGTCCTCTTCGGTCTGTTCTTTACCAAAGCGGTCTTTGCCGAAATCCGCGACAATCTTCGCCGCCGTCTGCGGACCCAGATCGGCTGTAATCAATAGCTCCTCAAGCTGGTCCAGCATATCCTGATCCAGCTTTTTCTTGGTCAAAAGATCACCGATGCCCTGACCGATTTTAGAGGAAGATTTGGACAGTCCTTTCGTCAGCCGGGAAAACCAGCCGCCATCCACATCTCCCTCATCGGACTTTTTTACGGTTTCTTCCTCCACAGCATCGTTAACAGGCGTGTGAGAAGGCACCGGAATTTCTTCCAGATCTTCTAGAATTTCGGCCTCGGTTTCTCCAAAAATTTCATGCTCCTGATCGGGCGTGAGGTCTGAATCATACTCAACCGGGGGTTCGATTTCCGGTTCACCGGGATGATGGATAATTTTGTCTTCACGCTCTTGCTCTTCCTGCGTGGCAACGTTCTTTTTCTTACGCCAGAACACCATGACTTTCACTCCTTTGTTGGCCTTTTATAGCCTTTTGCAGTTATGCCGCCATCTTATGCCCGCACATACCCGCATGTCAAAGCCCATAACGCCACAGGAGGGTTTATAGCCATTCTCATTAAGAATAAGACATCGTCACCCCCGCGATCCTGCTATAGCTGGATCGCGGGGGTCTGGTTATGAGCGCAGCACAGCTGCGCACTTTGTTTTGCCGGATGCCCGCATAAAGCGGGCATGACAATGTCTGATTGATTTTGGAAAAGCTATAAGAATATTATAACTTAACCGCCGGAAGCCGTATGATACGGCCCGTCTCTATCTTTTTGTTGACAGGCACGGAGTAAAACACTGCTTCTGGCATATTCTTCCGGTGTATCAACGTGAGAGTTCCCGATACGCATCTCCTTGTACATGGCCTCCTGAAAATAAAGCTGGACGGCATCGCGCATCCCTTCCTGCATTTGAGCAAAACGGTTCTGAATGTGCTGACGCGGCGACGGACCATAAGATTCCATTTGCCGGACCATATAATTCAAATCATGCTCCATACGCGCCACGTATTTTTCAACAGCGTCCGTATTGACCTGATGATGCCTTATTTCATGCTCATCAATAACATCAAACGCGCAGGTGCCTTCGGGATAGTCTCTGGGTATAAAAATCATTGTCCGATAAAAAAGCTGGATATTAATGACCTGAAAATAAGGACAATGATACGCGCCATAGCGATCAAGATTCTGGGTCTTCATTCTCATATCATAAGAAACACCCCACCCACCGGAGGCAAGACCGGCAATCTCCATATCACTACTCGCCCACAAGCCCTGAAGATTATTCGTCTTAAGCCATTTATTAATTGTCGTTTGTCCGTTTTGTGTCAAATAAGACTGCGTTTTCTTGAGATCATAGACAGGAGGAGCAATCGTCAAATTGATATTAATTTTCGTACCGAAGGGCTTCTTGTCCTCGCAGGCACCGGCGAATACCGGCGCTGTGTAGAAAAACGCAAGAACACAAACCAAAATGAATAAGCTGTAATAGCGCCCCATACACACTCCCGGATATATGAAAATATATCCCTCCAGTATGTGTCCATAAGAATAATAAGAGCTTAAGAGGCCCTATGCCGCATATTTTTTCTTGATTTCCAGCATCCGCAAAGCCGCTTCGGCTGCGCCGGCGCCCTTGTTTTTCTGTGCCGGATCCGCCCGTGTGATCGCCTGCATTTTGTTTTCAACGGTCTGTATGCCATTGCCCAGCGCCAGATTATGCTGAAGCACCAGATCATAAATACCGCGCGCGCTTTCATTGCAGCATATCTCGTAATGCGTTGTTTCACCGCGAATGACACAGCCCAGCGTTACAAAAGCATCATATTTATCTTTCGTGAAATTCAGGGCGGCTGATATTTCCAGCGCACCGGGAACGGTCAATACGTCATATTCAACACCGGCCCCTTCCAGCACGGTCTGCGCGCCCTGCACAAGCATATCGTTAATCTCGTCATAAAAACGCGCTTCAATAATCAGGGCTTTTGTTGTCATGCCGCCACCGCCGTTTCTTCTCTCAAATACTCAACCAAAGCCGCAATCGTGCCTATTTTCAAGCCGTGCCGTTTAGCAAAAACGACCAAATCCGGCAAGCGCGCCATCGTGCCGTCATCCTTCATAATTTCGCAGATCACCCCGGCACCGCTTAAACCGGCCAACCGCGCTATATCCACAGCCGCTTCCGTATGACCGTTCCGCACCAATACGCCGCCATCACGCGCGCGCAGAGGAAAAACATGTCCCGGCGTGGAGATGTCCTCAACACCGCTTTGCGGGTTAACCGCGACCTGAATAGTCCGGGCACGGTCAGGGGCGGAAATACCGGTCGTCACGCCTGTTCGCGCTTCGATAGACACGGTAAACGCGGTTTGATAACGGGACGCATGCCGGGCCGTCATCATCGGCAAGTCCAGACGGTCAATCATCGCCCCTTCCATAGAAAGGCAAATAAGGCCCCGCCCGTATTTTGACATGAAATTAATAGCTTCCGCCGTTACGTTGTCCGCCGGCATGACTAAATCGCCCTCATTTTCCCGGTCTTCATCATCAACGATCACGACCATACGGCCTTGACGGGCTTCTTCAATAATCTCTTCAACCGGGGAAATTATAACCTGTTCTGTTTCCATGCTTGCATCCCTTCATTGTTAAAACATCAGGGTGCACACAGAAACAGAGCCATCTTATACAGATAGCGCTGCTTAAGCGTTCTCTTCCATCCGGACTTTAACCGTCGGCTTCGGAATTCCACCGAAATCTGCTGACCCCGTAAATTTTACGGGCGCTCGCGGGCTGTAACCGCCGGTGGGGAATTTCACCCCGCCCTGAGAACTGGAAGCATCCTAAAAGGAAGAAACAAAAAAGAAAAGATAAAAAGCGTCTTTACGCCGCGTCCTTACCCAGAATACGCGCAACATAACGGGCCAGCATATCCACTTCGAGGTTTATACGATCACCGGCCTGCAACTGTCCGATCGTCGTCACATCCCATGTGTGGGGGATAATGCACACACCGAATGTGCTCCCCTCCACTTCATTCACCGTCAGGGATACACCGTTGAGCGCCACAGAGCCCTTCGGGGCAATATAGGCCGCCAACGCATCCGGGACCTGTATTGTCAGCCTGTACGCCTCACCATCCTGCTTTAAGTCTGTGAGCGTTGCCACGCCGTCCACATGGCCGGACACCATATGCCCGCCCATTTCATCACCCATCTTCAGGGATTGCTCCAGATTCACAATTGTCCCGGCTTGCCAGTTTCCCAGTGTCGTTTTCGACAGTGTTTCGCTGGAAATATCGACAGTAAAGCTATCGCGGTCTTTTTCCACAACCGTCAGGCAACAGCCGTCACAAGCGATTGAAGACCCGATTTCCGTTCGGGACAAATCAAAAGACGTGCGAACAGACATACGCCGCCCGCCATTTATATCCTCGGCACGAATGACCGTGCCCTTGTCTTTGATAATCCCTGTAAACATTGATTGGCCCTTTCTCAATTCAGGAGGAACTATATAGCTCCCCCCCCTTTTTCGGCAATAA
>JAJFGQ010000038.1 GCA_021776075.1 Alphaproteobacteria bacterium
TTTTCTGCTACAATGATCACGCTATGACATATGAAATTCTAACCAATGAGCAAATGGCTGCGGCGGACCGCCTTACAATTGAGGGCGGCACGGCTGGTTATGCTCTGATGACGCAAGCGGGGCAGGGTGTTGCGGCTCTTGTCCATGAGCGTTATGAGTGGCGGCAGATTGTCGTTTTGTGCGGTCCCGGCAATAATGGCGGAGATGGTTTTATCATTGCACAGTGTTTGAAAGACAAAAGGCACGATGTGCGTCTGGCCTGTCTGGTGTCGGTCGAAAACCTGAAAGGTGATGCCGCAGAAGCGGCCGGGAACTGGCAAGGCGCTGTAGAGTCTTTCGAGGGGCTTGAAATTGATAAGGATGAACTCGTTATTGATGCGGTATTCGGAACGGGTTTTAGCCGTGAATTCGAAACGCCTGTGCAGGACGTTTTTGAACAGATTGAAGGGCAAGCAAATGATGTTGTGGCTGTTGATGTACCGAGTGGTGTAAACGGCACAACGGGAGAGGTTGCGGCCTTTACACCGCATGCAGAGCTAACCGTGACATTCTTTCGTAAGAAGCTGGGCCATATCCTGATGCCGGGGGCTTCACGTTGCGGTGAAATACGGCTTGTGGATATTGGCATTCAGGACACGGTTCTGGAGCAAACGGGCCTTGCCTGTTTCGAGAATTACCTTGATTTGTGGCGGGAGCATGTCGCGGCCAAGACCCCCGAAAGTAATAAATATAGCCACGGTCACGTATTGATACTGGGCGGATACCGTATGACAGGGGCGGCTTGTATGGCGGGCCATGCGGCCTTTCGTATCGGGGCAGGGCTGTGTACGATTGCGGCGCATTCTGATGCGGCAGATGTTTATCGTAGCTATTTGCCGAACATTATTTTTGAGCCGTGTGGCAGCCATAGGGACTTTAAAACCCATATGGAAGATAAACGCCGTAATGCCGTTCTGATTGGTCCGGGCGCAGGGCTGGATGACAAAGAAGGGCTACGCAAAGCAATCACGGATGCCTGCGGATGCGGCGATAAGAAAGTCTGCGTTTTCGACGCGGATGCCTTGACGGTGTTTGAAGAAAATCCGGCGTCATTCCATGAAATACTGGGGCCGCATTGTATTTTAACCCCGCATGAGGGCGAGTTCGTGCGTGTTTTTCCTGACCTTAAAGGCAATAAGCTGGAGAGAACACGTGAAGCGGCCCTTATATCGGGCGCTGTTGTCCTTCTGAAAGGACCGGATACGGTTATTGCGGCACCCGATGGCCGTGTTGTGATTAATAATAATGCGCCCCCTACGCTGGCAACCGCCGGGTCAGGTGATGTTCTGGCGGGTATGATAGCAGGGCTGGCCGCACAAGGAATCCCTCCCTTTGAAGCAAGCTGTGCCGCAGCATGGATGCACGGTGCGGCGGCCCGTCATTTTGGCCCCGGCTTGATGGCTCCCGACATAATTGATCAAATTCCTGCTGTTTTGCAGGATTTATCTTGAATTCCTTCTCCGTATCTGGTTTCTGTAACAAAGTTTTTAGCTGCGGATGTGGCGGAATTGGTAGACGCGCTGGTTTTAGGTACCAGTGACTTCGGTCGTGGGGGTTCGAGTCCCTTCATCCGCACCAAAGCCCCCTAAGGGCTTGTAAAACAGTAACGCACTGATATTCAAAAGGTTGTTTCTTCCACTTTGATTATCTCCTGATAGCATTTTCCCTTAAATAACTCACAGTACATCAGATGAGGTTCATCCTGTATGAAAGGATGTTTCAAATCAAACCGGGACGGATTCACAAGAAGGGGATGATAATCGCCGTCAATATCTATAATTGATGCTAACGCAAACCTGTTTAATATTTGCTTGATGGGTTCTGAATAAGAACACTCATCCGGTGACTCACACGGCACAAATGTATCTTCTACGGGATAGGTTAGTAAATCTTCCGTAGACGCACGTTCATTTGTTTTAGAAAAAACCCAGTAAACATTGTAATCAGGATCTTGGATTTCCCAATTTTCTGTTTCCGGATTATACACCTCCAGATAAGTATGGCTCAGCACGACATCTTCAAAAGGGTAGACGACAATCATTCTTGAACGAATATCGAATGCTTTCAGTAGCCAATACATAACAGCAGACCGGGATGAGCATTCAAAATGAGGCTGGTAAGAAGCTTCCGGATTTTTAGCATAGGTGGCCAGCATCGTCATAAGAGTAGGTATGTCATGCCAATAAGAATAAAACTCAGCATCAATTTGATGAATTGAATTGGAATGTATGAAAGTCCTGACAGCATCCACTTTTCCATGAAACGATTCATCAGGAGAAATCCCCACATACGTTGCCAGATCTTGTGCCAGCCCCTTTATTATTGTTTGATCAACTGTGCTGCGCGGAAAGACGGCCGTCCACCACGAATTGGAACGGCTTTCTGCCTGTCCTGTAAATAAAGTAAGACTCAAGATAAAAAGGATTGTTTGTGTTCTTATTGCTGGCAACCGATTCCTAAACACTGCAAACACTATCGCATCCCCTGCTATATTAAGAGTAAGTCTTTGTAACATGCCCGCTTATCAGAAGGCAATATAGGCTTTACATTAGCGCGTAAAAACTGATAAATACGGTTGCGCTTAAAAAACACTACAAATGAGTGGTGCATTAGGGTACAGATAGCGGAAGATATAATTTTTATTATCTGATGCACGGCACGCACCCTATTTTGGAAACAGGAAAGAAAGAGAGAGCAAGAGAATGCAGGTCAAGGAACTGAAAAGTGAAGGTCTGAATTACGAGCTGGAAGTTACGGTAACAGCTCAGGACATTGACAAGGAAGTAAATTCCAAGCTTCAGGAATATGCCAAGACAGTGAAATTACCGGGGTTCAGACCGGGTAAGGTCCCGATGGATATTCTCAAAAAGCGTTATGGCCGTTCCGTTATGGGTGAGGTGCTGGAGAAAGCAGTTAATGACAGCACAGCAAAAGTTATTGAAGACAAGGGTTTGCGTCCTGCTCTCCAACCAAAAATTGAGGTCAAGAAATTCGATGAAGGCAAAGACCTGACTTACACCATGGCGCTTGAGGTGTTACCGGATTTTGACGTCATGGACGTTAAAAAACTAAATTTTGAAAGACAGACGGTTAAACCGGCGACGAAAGATGTAGAAGAAGCTCTGGAACGGATTGCTAAGCAAAACCGTGAGAGTGAGCCCGTTAAACCGGCCCGTGCGTCTAAAAAAGGCGATGTGGTTCTCATTGATTTTCAAGGCAGAACAAAAAAGGATGGAAAAGAACATCCCGGCATGCATAGCCATGATCACGCTCTCGAATTAGGAAGTGGACAGTTCGTCGGCACGTTTGAGGATCAGTTGATCGGTAAGAAAGCCGGTGAGAAAGCAACTGTGGAGGTGACGTTCCCGGATCCCTATCAATCCGCTGATCTGGCTGGTCAGGATGCTATCTTTGAAGTTGAAATTAAAGAAATCCGTGAATTTAAATCTGTTAAAGTTGATGAGGATTTTGCCAAAAAACACGGCTTTGGCGATGAAAAAGCTTTGCGGGATGCCATAGAGCATCAGCTTCAGGCTGAATACGATAAAGTGAGTCGTATGAAATTAAAGCGTAGTTTACTAGATGCGCTTGATGACGGTCATGACTTCCCTATACCGAACGGTATGCTGGATCTGGAGTTTTCCAATATCAAACAACAGATCATCATGGAACGGCAAGGTGAGCTTAACGAAGATGGCGAGATCAAGCTTGAAAAGACCGAAGAAGACGAGTTGCATGCCATTGCAGAGCGTCGTGTGCGCCTTGGGATGATTCTTTCCGAAATTGGTCTGGCTAATAATATCCAGGTCGCGGATCAGGAATTGCAGCACGCTGTTATCACGGAGGCACAGAAGTTCCCCGGTCAGGAAGCGCAGATTTTTGAATATTACAAAAGCAATCCGCAAGCTCTGGATGCTTTGCGCGCGCCTGTATTTGAAGACAAGGTTGTGGATTTCGTAATTGAACTGGCATCTATCACGGATAAAGAAGTCTCTCTGGATGAGTTGACGGCTGAAGATGACGAGGATGAATCCTATCTGGAGCAGAAGAAAAAAAATAAAAGCGCTTCAAAATCCACTTCAGGTGAGAAAAAGAAGGCGCCGGCAAAGAGTGCTGCTAAAAAATCAACAACGAAGACTCCGGCAGCCGAGAGCAAAAAATCCACTAAATCATCAAAAAAAGCAGACTAACGAGATGAAGTGCCTTGAATAAACCGTATCCGCGCGATACGGTTTATTTGTGTGTGAATCTACCTGACTATCCACTTCTAAATAAAGATTGGGAAAAACAATGACTGAACGCGATCCGATAGACGTTTATATGAATACACTGGTTCCTACGGTGGTTGAACAAACGAACCGTGGGGAAAGAGCCTTTGATATTTTCTCCCGCCTTTTAAAGGAAAGAATTATATTTCTGACTGGGGGGGTGAATGATCATGTAGCCAGTCTTATCTGTGCGCAGCTTTTGTTTCTGGAGTCAGAAAATCCTAAAAAAGATATTTCCTTTTATATCAATTCACCGGGCGGTGTTGTGACCTCTGCTTTGGCTATGTACGACACCATGCAATATATCAAGCCGGACGTATCCACCGTTTGTATCGGACAGGCAGCCTCGGCGGGCTCACTATTATTAACGGCAGGCGCGAAGGGCAAACGCTATTCCTTACCGCATTCCCGAATCATGGTTCACCAGCCCAGTGGCGGTGCGCAGGGGCAGGCGACAGACATTGAGATTCAGGCGCAGGAGATTTTGCGTTTGCGGTCTAAATTGAATGACATCTACGTAAATCACACAGGCCAGAAGCTTATAGTTATTGAAAAAGCGATGGAGCGTGATAATTTCATGTCAGCGGCTGAAGCTAAAAAGTTTGGGCTGATTGATCATGTTGTCGAGGATCGTCCTGAATCAGCCGATGAGAAAAAAAGTAAGAGCAAAAAATAAGAAAAACAGAAGGCCTGAATTCATTTCGGTTTTTGTCTGGTACTTGATTTTTTTTTAAAGCAACCAATTATCAAAGAGAAGCCGGTTTAGAAACCTTCTCTTAATACACCTGTATTATATTGGAGAATGCGGTTTTGCTTGTTCCACTGTTTTTAATAAGAAGAGAGCGTAGTTAATGATAGGATCACCATCTTCCAAGGAAGAGTTTTTACCAGTCCTGCCTTTGCGGGATATTGTTGTATTCCCTCACATGATCGTACCTCTTTTTGTTGGGCGCGAAAAATCGGTTCACGCTCTGGAACATGTGATGCAGGAGGACAAAAAGGTTCTCTTGGTAACACAGATATCCCCTACGGAAGATGATCCCGGTCCCAAGCAGTTATTCGAAGTGGGAACTGTGGGAACTATTTTGCAGCTTCTGAAATTACCGGATGGCACGGTAAAGGTCCTTGTCGAAGGTGGACGTCGTGTGGCTATTCGACAATATTCAGATAAGGAAGATTTTCTTGAAGCCTCTGTTGAAGATCTTGAGGATAAAGCTGTTCCGAATGATGAATTAGAAGCGATGGTCCGTGCTGTTGTCACGCAGTTTGAGCAGTACGTAAAATTAAACAAAAAAATACCGCCAGAGGTTATTGTTTCTGTTAACCAGATTGAAGAGCCCTCGAAGTTGGCTGACACTATTGCGGCGCATCTGGCTTTGAAAATTGAAGAAAAACAGGAATTGCTGGAATTCGCCAATACAGCTGAGCGGCTGGAAAAAATATACGGTTTTATGGAGGGCGAAATTGGCGTTCTTCAGGTCGAAAAACGTATTCGGGGCCGCGTAAAGCACCAGATGGAAAAGACTCAGCGCGACTATTACCTGAACGAACAAATGAAGGCCATTCAGAAAGAGCTGGGCGATGCCGGTGAGGGGTTGGATGAGCTTGATGAGCTGGAGAAAAAGATTGAAGAAACGAAATTCTCCAAGGAAGCCAAAGAAAAAGCGCAACATGAAATGAAGAAGTTGCGGCAGATGAGTCCAATGTCAGCCGAGGCAACTGTTGTGCGGAATTATCTCGACTGGCTTTTGGCTGTGCCATGGAACAAGCGCACCCGCGTGAAAAAAGATATTAAGGAAGCCAAGAAAATTTTGGATCAGGACCATTACGGTCTGGAAAAAGTAAAAGAGCGGATTCTTGAATATCTTGCTGTGCAACAACGTACCGGGAAGGTGAAGGGGCCGATCCTTTGTCTTGTGGGGCCGCCAGGCGTCGGTAAAACATCTCTGGGGCAGTCCATTGCCAAAGCAACCAAACGGAACTTTGTACGGATGTCTCTGGGCGGCGTTCGTGATGAGAGCGAAATTCGGGGACACCGCAGAACGTATATCGGAGCCCTGCCGGGCAAGATTATTCAGGGCATGAAAAAAGCCAAGTCAACCAATCCGCTTTTTCTGTTGGATGAGGTGGATAAACTTGGCAATGACTGGCGCGGTGATCCCAGTTCAGCGTTACTCGAAGTGCTGGACCCGGAGCAGAACACAGCCTTTAATGATCATTATCTTGAACTGGACTATGATTTGTCTGATGTCATGTTTGTGTGCACAGCCAATACAATGGCCAGTATACCGCGCCCTTTGCAAGACCGTATGGAAATTATCCGTATATCCGGTTACACGGAAGAAGAAAAGTTGCAGATTATCAAGATGCATCTTCTGAAGAAGCAGATGAAGGCCGCCGGTTTAAGGCCGGGCGAGTGTATCATTAACGATGGCGCCATAAGGCATTTGATCCGGTACTACACCCGCGAGGCCGGCGTACGGAATCTGGAACGTGAAATTGCCAATCTGTGCCGTAAAGCAATCAAGGATATTCTTATGAAGGGGCGTGAGAAGATATCAATTACGCCACGCACTTTGGAAAAATATGCCGGCATTCGTAAATTTCGTTATGGTGAGGTTGAAGAGAATGACCGCATCGGTGTTGTAACGGGTTTGGCCTATACGGAATTTGGCGGCGATCTTCTTTCTATTGAGGCTGTTACTATGCCTGGAAAAGATGGAAAGGTTACGACGACGGGCAATATGAAAGAAGTGATGAAGGAATCCGTCATCGTAGCGGAGATGCTTGTTAAGTCGCGCGCCAATCAGCTCGGTATTGATTTTGATGAATTAAAAAAAACCTGTATCCATGTCCATGTGCCTGAGGGGGCAACTCCAAAGGATGGCCCCTCAGCGGGTGCGGCGATGGTTACGGCGATTGTATCGACCTTGACAGGCATAGAGGTGCGTCGGGACATAGCTATGACAGGAGAAGTCAATCTCCGCGGTTATGTGACAGCTATCGGTGGTCTAAAGGAAAAGCTTCTGGCTGCTCTGCGAGGGGGTATGACCAAGGTCCTTATCCCTCAGGATAATGAAAAGGACTTACCTGATATACCCGATAAGGTGAAAAAGAGTCTGGAAATTGTGCCGGTCAAAACGATTGAAGAAGTGCTGTCTCATGCCCTTATACGCATACCAGATGCCATAATTATTGAAAAAGACGAAAAAATAGGTCCTGTTGCTGCAAAAAGTGCGGAAAATAAGGGCGAAGGCGTAATTCGGCATTGAGTCTTCCCAAAAAGTAGCGTAAAAATGATTCGTCTGATGCGGTAGAATCCCTGACGTTCAGGGGTTGTTACATAATTCGGATTCCGTCAAGGAGTGTTTATTTTTTCGTATGGCGGATGATTTTTGTTTGTTTTTAACTCTAACATAATTGGGGGTCTCCATGAATAAGTCAGAACTCGTTGATGACGTCGCTAAAGCAACTGGCCTTTCTAAAGTTCAATCTCAGAAAGCTGTTGAAGCTATTTTCGATACAATCAAAGTGACTTTGAAAAAAGGTCAGGAAGTACGTATCGTTGGTTTTGGTACTTGGAGCGTTGCACAACGTGCAGCCACAACAGGTCGTAACCCACGCACTGGCGAAAAAATCAATATCCCAGCTTCCAAGCAACCTAAGTTTAAAGCTGGTAAAGATCTGAAAGAAGCAGTTAACAAGTAATTTTCTTGTTACTCTTTTTTTGAGAGCACTTTTGAGTTCGGCCGCGCATATTGGCGCGGCCGAATTTCTTTTGGAGATTAAAAAGTAGAAAAGACCAGAAAAGAGTTGAAAAAGGTCACGCTTTCTGCTTTTTCTATATCTGTTTTTAATATGGGCGCTTAGCTCAGTTGGGAGAGCACCTCGTTTACACCGAGGGGGTCGGGAGTTCAAGCCTCTCAGCGCCCACCATATTTCTTACAGAAGCCTTCTTTGTTGCCAATAATTCTTTATTTTATTCACTTGTTTGTACGGCGTTGTGCTGCACCGCCTGTCCGTAACCTCTGGTTTATATTTTAATTGTTATTAAAGGTTTTTCTAATACAATAAGATGAGATAGTATATACTTTAGAATAGGCGGACGGAGAGTTTAGAAAAAGTGGCCTTATAGAAGCCACAAGTTCAACAAGTTCAGATTCAAAAGAGGGTTCTATGTCAGATCATGACGAAAACGAGAAAGAGGGCGAGAATGCCACTATAAAACTAAACTCTAACGCCAAGGATTTCCCTGATGAGAAGATGGCGCAGGAATTGATGGAATGCGCATTAAATCATTATGTAGCGCATCATAAGGTTGTCTTGCGTAAGTTAGAACTTGCCCAGAAGGCAACGTTAGAGACGATACAGGAAATCGGTGCTATTCGTGAACGTTTTCAGATTAACAGTGAGATAAAAGAGTTTCAAGATATTGAAGACTCCCGTGAGACTTGGGATGAAAATATAGAGATGTTTATCAATGTTGGTGTTTCTGAAGATGGTCTTGAGAAAATTGAGACTATTCTTTCTGCGATCCCGCATGCTGTAAAGAAGAACTACGATAGTTTAATTCAGGCAGAATCATCAGATTTATCTACGCTGGATTTTGAATCTTACAAAAAAGCGCGCGAAGCGATACAAACGATTCAGCAGGAGCCCGATCTAATGTCAGGACTTGGGCCCGCAGAATATGAATTAAAAGACAAAGAAAAACTAGGTAGCGGCAGGGCTTACAAAATTTTAACCCCCTTTTCTGCGAAAGAAGAATCACACTGAACTGGTTCTTTCTTTTCTTACAATCCCCTGCAATCAATGTTGCGCTGCATATAGAATAATTTTCAAAAGATGATAAAGAGAATACGACTTTAATTCATTTTGGGTTTTTACCCTAAAGGAGTGCGCATCAATGATTATCGGTTGTCCTAAAGAAATTAAGATACAGGAGCATCGTGTAGGCCTTGTGCCATCTGCGGTTAAGGAGTGTTGTGCGCATGGACATAGGGTTCTTGTTGAAACAGGTGCCGGGCTTGATATCAATTTTACCGATTCTGATTATGAATCAGCCGGTGCAAAGATTTGCGCGACGGCCAGAGAGGTTTTCGACCAATCGGATATGATTATCAAGGTCAAAGAACCGCAAGCGTCTGAGTACGCCATGCTACGCGAAGATCAGCTTTTATTTACGTACCTGCATCTGGCTGCGGATCCGGCACAGGCAAAGGGACTGATGGATTCAGGGTGTGTTGCCATTGCTTATGAAACCGTTACAGGAAGAAACGGCAGGGGCCTTCCTTTGTTGGCGCCTATGAGTGAAATAGCGGGGCGTCTGGCTGTGGTTGTCGGGTCGTTTAATTTGCAAAAACATATGGGCGGCACAGGTCGTTTGATTTGCGGTGTACCGGGCGTGTTTCCTGCCAGCGTTTTGGTTATCGGCGGCGGTGCGGCGGGTTTTAATGCGGCCCGTGTTGCTGTGGGTATGGGCGCGAATGTGACAATTTTGGAGAAAGATCATGACCGCATGCGGTTTCTTGATGATTATTTTTCCGGACAAGCCAATGTTATTTATTCGAGTATGAATTACATTGAAGAAGCCGTGCAAACAACGGATCTGGTTATTGGCGCTGTTTTAATTCCCGGTGCTTCTGCGCCGCAACTTATTAACCGAAAAATGCTGTCAACCATGATGCCGGGGTCTGTGATGGTCGATATCGCTATTGATCAGGGCGGTTGTTTTGAGACAAGCAAGGCCACAACGCATGATGATCCCACATATGTTGTCGATAATGTGGTGCATTATTGTGTCGCGAACATGCCGGGTGCTGTCGCTTTGACTTCGACATTGGCGTTAAACCATGCCGTTTTGCCTTATGCCTTGAAACTGGCTGATAAAGGTTGGAAGGGAGCATTGCAGGAGGACCCGAACTTGTGGGCGGGGCTCAATGTATGTCATGGCGAGATCACCCATGAAGGCGTGGCGCAGTCTCTGGATCTCCCATACAATCCCGTGCCGGCAGATTTAGCGGCATAAAAAACACGGCTCTCACGAAAAGTCCTCGGCTTTCACGAAAAATCCCCGGCTTTCACGAAAAATCCTCGGCTTTCACGAAAAATCATTGACAGAAAGTCGCCCTATCCTGTAACTAAGTCTTCCTAGCCATGCGGGAGTAGTTCAGTTGGTTAGAACGCCGGCCTGTCACGCCGGAGGTCGCGGGTTCAAGTCCCGTCTCTCGCGCCATTTTCTCTTTTAGATTTTTGTACAGAAAAGCCCATTACTGTTGATGGGGGCTTTTTTGAAGAGCGGCATGATGTTACAACTAAGAGAATGTTTTTACTTGCGTAAGAGTTTTTCGAAATTATGGCCCCTGATTCATTCTTATTAGAATATCTGCCCATTCTTGTCTTTCTAATGATTGCCATAGGGTTGTCTGCCATGATGCTTGTGGCCTCTTTGATCGCCGGGCGGCAAAAACCGGATGAGGATAAACTTGCGCCATATGAATGCGGATTTGATGCTTTTGACGATGCGCGCAGCAAGTTTGATGTCCGGTTTTATCTGGTAGCGATTCTGTTTATCATTTTTGATCTTGAGATTGCCTTTCTGTTTCCCTGGGCCATATCGCTGGGGTCTTTAGGTTTATTTGGCTTCTGGTCGATGGTTGTGTTTCTGGGGATTCTGACCGTTGGTTTTATTTATGAGTGGAAAAAAGGTGCGCTGGAGTGGGAGTAGTCGTTTATGTCGCATGATCGTAAAGTTTTTCAAGCACCAGCCTATGATCTCAGGACCGATGTGCCTGTGATTCCTGCTACGGAGCAGGATGTCGTGCCGGCTGCTCTTGCAAAGCAAATCAGTGAGAAGGGCTTTGTGTTAACACAGGCGGACAAGCTGTTTGACTGGGCACGTACAGGCTCTATGTGGCCTATGACCTTTGGTCTGGCCTGTTGTGCCGTAGAAATGATTCATTCCTATATGAGCCGTTATGATCTTGATCGATTCGGGATTATTCCGCGTCCTAGTCCACGCCAGTCGGATGTTATGATTGTAGCCGGGACGTTGACCAATAAAATGGCACCTGCGCTGCGGCGTGTCTATGACCAGATGCCCGAACCGCGTTGGGTCGTGTCTATGGGCTCCTGCGCCAACGGAGGAGGGTATTACCATTATTCCTATTCCGTCGTGCGGGGGTGTGATCGTGTCGTGCCGGTTGATATTTATGTTCCCGGTTGCCCGCCAACGGCCGAAGCCCTTGTTTACGGGCTTTTACAGCTGCAAAAGAAAATGCAGCGTGAAGATACAAGAATCACTCGGTAAATCTCTCTAAATTTGCAATTTATTAAGTTATGCCAAATAATATAGAGGTGTGTTTAATAGAGAGGGGTGATTTTCTGTGCCTGTACATGCTGATTCGATCTCGGGTCTTGCGACCGGCGCTTTTAGCGGCAAAATGCATTCCCATGACAAAAATATGTCACCAAAAGCGATTCGGGAGATGGCGCAGCAGGTCTATATGAAGGCACCGAACGCCACGCTTCCTAACCTGAAACAATGGGACAAAGGCAGTCTGGGCGCGCTAAAGACCAATTTTAACGAAGTCATGAACAATGACTTGAATAATGCGAATAGACTGGCACGCTTTGCTCGTTATGGCGAAGTCAGGGAAATGGGATCGAATGCCCATCGCGATCAAACACCGTCTTTCAGTCAAATCAAAAATGATCATCTGCGTGACATGGTGCAGACGAAGGCAACAAAAGGGATGAATTACGAGCAGCAGGAAACTTTGCGGCGGGACATGAAGACGGAAATGGGAGATTGGAAGCATGATGTGACCAGCACCATTGACACCCATGTTACTGAAATACAAGGACGGGAAATGCAGAAATTGCAGGAAGTGATGCAAAATTTTGATCCGGATGCCTTGAGTCACTAAATATCTTTGAAGATTTCTTTTGAAAGCCCGGCGCGGGACGTCTATATTATTGACGTTATATCTTTTCGCGTACAATCCCGGTTTTTCAAATGTCTGACGAAGCTTTTATAGATTTGGCCGAACATATTCAGGAAAGTCTGAAGGGGTCCGTTGAATCCTATAGTATTCTGGCGGGAGAGCTTGTTTTGCAGGTTGACCGGGAGAAGATAGTCCCCGTATTGCAGTTCTTGCGGGATGACAGGGAAAGTGCTTTCAAAGTGCTGGTTGATGTTTGTGGTGTAGATTACCCTGAACGTGAAGAACGCTTTGATGTGGTCTATAATCTTTTGTCTCTTAATCAGAATCAGCGGGTCCGGGTCAAAGTCAGGACTTCGGAAAACATCCCGGTTCCATCAGTGACGGGAATATTTAGTGCCGCCGGATGGTTTGAGCGCGAAGTATGGGACATGTACGGAATCTACTTTAGCGGTCATCCTGATTTACGGCGTATTTTGACCGATTACGGTTTTGAAGGACATCCTTTGCGTAAAGATTTTCCGCTCACGGGCTATGTAGAAGTGCGGTATGACGATGAATTAAAGCGTGTCGTTTATGAGCCTGTCAAACTGACTCAGGATTTTCGCAGTTTTGACTTTTTGTCGCCGTGGGAGGGTGTGACATCTGTGCAATTGCCCGGCGATGAAAAGGGTATGAAACAAGATCATGGCTGGACGGATTACCGTAAGGAGAAGACGTCATGACATCGGGCACTGCACAGACTTCTGAAATTATAGAAGAAACGCATATCCGTCCCTATACGCTGAATTTCGGACCGCAACATCCTGCGGCACATGGTGTTTTACGTCTGGTGCTGGAGATGGATGGCGAAGTCGTAGAGCGCGCCGACCCGCATATTGGCCTGCTTCACCGGGGCACGGAAAAACTGATTGAACACAAAACCTACACGCAGGCGATACCGTATTTTGACCGGCTTGATTATGTTTCCCCGATGAATCAGGAGCATGCTTTTGCTCTGGCCGTTGAAAAACTTCTGGGGATTACACCGCCGCTGCGGGCACAATACATCCGCGTGTTGTTTTCTGAATTAACGCGGGTCTTGAATCATATTTTTACGATCACAACCTTTGCTTTGGATGTGGGCGCCATAACGCCGGCCCTGTGGGGCTTTGAGGAACGTGAAAAAGGTATGGAGTTTTACGACCGTGTTTGCGGCGCCCGTCTTCATGCTAATTATTTCCGTCCTGGTGGCGTTCGGCTTGATACACCGGAAGGTCTGCTGGAAGACATGGCGGACTGGACCGAGAACTCCGTACCGGACCTGATTAATAATCTGAATAGTTTGCTCACGGAAAATCGTATATTCAAGCAACGCACTGTTGGTATTGGCGTTGTGTCAAAGGAAGAGGCGCTGGACTGGGGATTTAGCGGCCCTATGTTACGCGGTTCCAACGTGGCCTGGGATCTGCGCAAAAGCCAGCCCTATGAAATCTATGACAAAATGGATTTTGATATTCCGATTGGTAAAACGGGCGACTGTTATGCCCGGTATCTGGTGCGCATGGAAGAAATACGCCAGTCTTTGAGAATTATGAAACAGTGTCTGGATAATATACCGGAAGGGCCGGTTATGGTCGAAGACTACAAAGTCACACCGCCGCCCCGTGCTGAAATGAAAGGCTCGATGGAGGCATTGATCCATCATTTCAAACTTTATACCGAAGGCTATCATGTTCCCGCCGGAGAAACATATACGGCTGTGGAAGCGCCCAAGGGGGAGTTTGGTGTTTATCTGGTTTCCGATGGAACCAACAAACCTTATCGGTGCCATATTCGTGCGCCGGGCTTTGCTCACCTGCAGGGACTCGAGTTCATGTCAAAGGGCCATATGCTGGCCGATACGGTATCCATTATCGGTTCCATGGATATTGTTTTTGGCGAAATCGACCGCTAGGGTTTATGTTCTCTATTTCATAACCTGTATTTTTGCTGGCGGAATATGTTCTTTATACTCTGCCGGTGTGATATTCATCGCAAAGGCTCCGGCTTTTTTGATTTTCTGCACATCGTCCGTGGAAAGCCCTAACTTACCGGGTGTGTAGGGGCATTTATCAGGCTCATTGGCATCACAGGGATAATATTGATACAAGTCAACGGGCTTTTGATAGTCGGCGCGGAATTCATACATATCAAAAACCGGAATATTTGTATTTGTATTGTCGGGACCATCCAAATCAATGACAACGGTGTTAAAGGCTGTGGCTCCTGTGCCTCCATTTTCCAAATTTTCTATTTGTGCGCTGTAGTTGGCTTCACGTACGGTCCTGATTTTAAGACCGTCAACCAGAGTATTGAAAACGGATGTATGCGCCGAAGGCTGGCAAAATGTTTTAAGAGCATCAAAATCAGGGCATTGTCTGCGTGTTTCTTCTGTATCCGGAAATTCCACGGCATCAATAACGCCCATAACCCCCAATGCTAGGTCCTTTGATATATTTTTAACATGAGGAGCAACAAGGGCGCCCTGACGTTCCATATCAAATGTCCCTTTAATCTTGCCGTCTTGCGCTGCGGCAACCCCTTGGCTCGATAAAGCAAAAATAGCAGATAGTAAGATGAGTCCCTGTTTCATGATCCCTAATTCCTTTTATGAAAATGTTTTTTATTATGGTATTTTTAAAGAGCGTATTCGTCTGTGTCAATCGAATATTAGCACTTCATTTTATGTAGGCGCAGGGTGTATAAAGGACGAGTCAAGATTTTACTGCGCAATATAAGACGAGTATCATGAAAAAACCTTTTGATCTTAAGGCTGACTATCAGCCGGAAAAGTTCACTTTCAAGAACAAGAAGGCCGTACAGGAAATTATTGCGCGCTATCCGAAAGGACGGCAACGCAGCGCTGTTATGCCATTGCTTGATTTAGCTCAACGCCAGAATGAAAACTGGATACCACGGGCGGCAATGGATGAAATCGCAGAGATCATAGGGCAGCCGCCGATCAAGGTTTACGAGGTCGCTACTTTTTATTCCATGTATAATCTGGCACCGGTCGGAAAATACCTCATTCAACTATGTGGGACGACGCCGTGTTGGTTATGCGGTTCTGCGGATATTATGAAATCTTGTGAACAGCATCTCGGTATTCACAACGGCGAAACCACAAAGGACAATCTGTTTACTCTGACTGAGGTGGAATGCCTTGGTGCGTGTGTGAATGCGCCGATGGTGCAGATCAATGATGATTATTACGAAGATTTAACCGCGGAACGAATGGTTGAAATTCTTGAGGCTCTGGCAGCAGGAAAAGACGTTCCCGTTGGTTCCCAAACCGGACGCAAATGTTCCATGGCCTGTTCCGGTCCGACAACACTAGAAGATCAGGCAAAAAAAGCGGGGGTAGCGTAGAATTTCATGCTGGCTGATAAGGATCGTATATTTACCAACCTCTATGGCTTTGAGTCCTTTTCCTTAAAGGATGCCCAAAAGCGCGGTGACTGGGATAAGACTGCTGACTTTATCAAAAAAGGCAGCAAATGGGTTGTTGAGGAAATGATGGCCTCTGGCCTGCGCGGACGTGGCGGAGCAGGGTTTCCGACCGGAATGAAGTGGTCCTTTATGCCCGATCCGGAGAAAAGCGGGAAACCGCATTATCTGGTCGTAAATGCTGATGAGTCGGAGCCGGGAACCTGCAAAGACCGTGATGTTTTGCGCAATGAGCCGCATAAACTGATTGAAGGCTGTCTTCTGGCAGGGTTTGCGATGGGTGCCCATACAGCTTATATTTATGTACGCGGAGAGTTTTATAATGAAGCCTCTAACGTTGTAAAAGCGATTAAAGAAGCCTATGCCGCCGGATTGCTTGGTAAAAACGCTGCCGGGTCGGGCTGGGATTTTGACGTGATTCTACATCGCGGAGCAGGGGCCTATATCTGCGGCGAAGAAACAGCACTTTTGAATAGTCTGGAAGGGCATAAGGGACAACCGCGTAACAAGCCGCCTTTTCCGGCAATGGCGGGGCTTTATTCCTGTCCGACGACAATCAACAACGTGGAAACCATTGCTGTTGTGCCGACAATTTTACGGCGGGGCGGAGGATGGTTTGCCGGTATCGGCCGGGATGAGAAAAATGCTGGCACAAAACTGTTTTGTATCTCCGGCCATGTTGAACAACCCTGCAATGTTGAAGAGGCTATGGGTATTCCGCTGCAGGATTTAATTGAAAAACATGCCGGCGGTGTGCGGGGCGGTTGGGATAATTTACTGGCTGTCATTCCCGGTGGTTCTTCTACGCCGATGTTGCCAAAAGAGATTTGCGAAACGGTGAATATGGATTTTGATTCCCTGCGTGAAGTGCAAAGCGGACTGGGTACGGCGGCTGTGATCGTCATGGATAAATCGACAGATATCATTTATGCCATTGCCCGTCTGGCGGCTTTCTACATGCATGAATCATGCGGGCAATGTACGCCCTGCCGCGAAGGAACGGGATGGATGTGGCGTATGATGCAGCGTATGGTGCGCGGCAATGCCACGGTTGAAGAAATTGATATGCTGCTGGAGGTCACAAAGGAAGTAGAAGGTCATACGATCTGTGCTTTGGGTGACGCGGCGGCTTGGCCGATACAGGGACTCATCCGTCACTTCCGGCCTGAAATGGAACGCCGGATCATGGAATACAGGAAAGCAGCGGCGTAGAGATTTTTGACCGCGAAGAAGCGAAGGAAAAGATGAATATTGAGGAAATTAAAGAAAATGTCGAATCTTCCGTAAAATCATTTATGAAGGAAGACGCTTTTCTCTTAGAAAATAATTTAAATGAACGAACTTTAACTCATAGGCTCGCATGCCACTTGGAAAAGCGTTTTTCTAATTATAATGTGGACTGCGAATATAATAGAATGTGGAATAAAGATAAGGGTGGTCATATAAAAAAAGAGATTCAAGCAGAAAATATACAGTCAGACGACGATAAGGGAACAACTGTTTTTCCGGACATTGTTATCCATAACCGAGAGG
>JAJFGQ010000039.1 GCA_021776075.1 Alphaproteobacteria bacterium
TTCAGTATCACGCATTGCACCGGCAGCGGGCGGCTCCGGTAATGTGTCGCAAGCCATGGAAGAAATGGAAGAACGGATGGTGAGCCTTGAAGACTCTGTCTATGAAATGGATGAAAAAGTTGGTAGCCGGGCCGTTGTTCATGCGTTCGATGCTCTGGAACTGGATATAGGCGGTTTTGTTGACATGGGCATCACGCATGTTTCCGGCGAAGGTGATTCCGAAACGAACTTTAACCGCCAGGTTTTTGAAATTCTTATTAATGCCAAGCTGCATGAAGACTGGGAGCTATTTGTCGCACAGGCGTTTTTGCGTAAAAGCGGTATTGATTTCTCAACACGCACCGATCCGGACTTTGCCGATTTGGGTAGCCCTGTGGCAACAGACACCGTTCTGGCATGGGCGAACTATCATCATAGCGACAGTTTGAACTTTCAAATGGGCCGCATGCTAACACCACACGGCATTATTAACATTGAGCATTTCCCGGCAACATTGCTGGACCCGGAACAGCCTCAATTTTTGCGCCCCTTCGCGGCACAGACCATCTTTCCGAACTTCATAGATGCCGTTCAGATACATGGCAAGTTCTTTATGGGTGATTTGGGCGAAGACACACTTTCCTATAATGTCTATGCAGGTAACTTTGCCAGCAATTCATCTGATTTCAACTATGGTGGCCGTCTGGCTTACAGTATAGGGGATCTCGGCTTAACGCTCGGCGCGAACCTCACTTGGGGAGAGCGCGAAGACGATATTACGAATGGAACCGGCTATTGGGTCTATGGTTTTGACGTCTTGTATGATCACGGGCCTATCCTCTGGAAAAATGAGATCTTTCTCACGCAAGAAGATCGTGGTGATAATAAGTTAGCTTTCTATACGCAACCTGCGTACCGCCTGACAGACGACTTAATCGCATTTTACCGCTATGACTATCTGGATCAGGGACGGAATATTAACACGCTGGCAGAAATCGGTCAGTCCACTGAACATGCCGGAGGACTGGTATGGAACCCCAATCCGAATGTTCGTCTACGCGGCATTTATACGCACAAGGAACTGGAAGCAACACAATTCAATACGCTGCCTTCGGCAGATGCGGATATCTTTCAGTTCTCTGCCACATATAATTTCTAGGCTTCCCGACAGCGCTTAAGGAGAAAATAACCATGAAGAAGATTCTTTTTCGATTCATCATGATGACGGTTTTAGTTTTTGGATTTATGTCTGCCAACAAAAGTTATGCCGGCGATTATGTTTTGCTGATAAACGCCAATAACACTTATGCCGAAGCTAATGAAGAAGCAGCAAAGGCCCAGATAAAAAGGCTATATACGAAAGCACAAAATAACTGGCCTGACAGCACAGTTGCTGCTCCTTTTTCCCGGCCTTCCGATAATGATGCCTACGCGGCTTTTCTAGAAAATGTTCTGTCCATGACTCAGGGAGAGCTTGATGCGCACTGGTTACGCCTGAAACAAACACAGGGTGAAACGCCTCCTCGTGAAGTGGGATCAGTAAGAATCTTGGGACGTGCCGTCTCTAAAGAACCTGGTGCCTTTGGGTTTGCTTCGAAAGAGGACATGGCCGGTGCCATGCCGGACACAGTTAAGATTCTTTTTGAATTTTAAGAAAATCGCAACTGTAGTACGATAATGTGGAACGGTACTTCTAATAATACCGTAACAGGGAGGTGGCTACAGAATGTTTAAGCTATTCAAAAACAACACTATACAGTTCAAAACCATTTTACTTTTAGGGGTTTTTGCAACAGCGATTGTTTTATCGACCCTGTTTATTGATTTTGGCATATCAGCATCAAAAGATGCCATTGTTTTGCAGCGCGATGCCCTTCATCAGCAAAGAGACGGTCTAGGAGAGCAGCGGGAAGCTCTGGACAGGATGTTTCTTTTAACAGCAGCACAAAAAGCGTTCGATGAGTTCCGCTATTGGAAAGCTGACATGATGAATAGTCTTTCTGATGAAGCAGAAAATAAAGCCCAAACGGCTAAGGCCGATCTGGAATTTGTATTAGAAGACATTATAGTTTTTGCACCCTCTGCAGCCGAAGTGATTGGCACACAAATCGCAGAGATGGATCAAAAAACGCTGGATGCGCTGGATGCTTATATTTTTGACGAACGGGCCAAGGGTAACAAGTTAATGGAAGCTGTACGCAAGCATGCCCTTATTATAGACGAATCATTAGACAAAAAGATTCTGGAACTTGAATCACAAACAAAAGCTTTAGCAGTTAAGGCCGACAGCCTGACGAATACAGCCAACGAAATGACGGATATCGTTAAAGCGAAGGCAGACAGTACGCAATTTGTCAGTCGTGTCGCACTGATAATCGGTGCGTTTCTTAGTCTTTTTATTACACTTATGATCATCCGAACAACGATTATACCTTTAAAAAAGATAACACAGGCTGTCTCCAGTTTAGCGAATGGCGATCTTGGGATTGAAATTCCTTATCATAAAAATCAGGATGAAATCGGAGAGCTCGCCCGCGCCGCAGAAATCTTTCGTCAGAATACGCAAAAGGCAAATGAACTGGCTGCGGAGCAACGGGAAGGGCAGAAAGCACAAATTCAACGGGCCGCAAATCTTGATAAATTAACCGAAGATTTTGATAATATTGTTTCCAATGCTCTGAAACTCATCTTTTCATCAACAGACGAACTTGAAACAACCGCACAATCTATGGGGAGCATTGCCGAAGAAACTCACTCTCAGGCTTCTGCCGTATCGAATGCCTCGGAAACTGCCACGATCAGTGTCAATGGTGTCGCCAGTGCCACAGAAGAACTGACAGCATCTATTTCAGAAATACGTAGTCAGGTTGACCAATCTTCTAAAATTGCCGCTTCAGCCCGTCAACAAGCTGAAAATACAAATGAACAAATCAAGACTCTGGCGGAGGCTGCCAATAAAATCAGCAACGTTATTGGCATCATTCAGGGCATAGCCGAGCAAACCAATCTTCTTGCCCTGAATGCAACGATTGAAGCCGCACGGGCCGGAGAAGCGGGAAAAGGATTTGCCGTTGTCGCCAATGAAGTGAAGGCTTTGGCTAATGAAACGGCAAAAGCGACAGAAGAAGTCTCACAGCACATTCAAAGCGTACAGGAAGAAACAGAGAATGCTGTGGTGGCCATCGGTGATATTAGCAAGACGATTCACCAGATTGATGATATTGCAAAGGGTATTGCACAATCCATGGAAGAACAGGAAGGCGCTACGCGTGAGATCTCACGGAATGCACAGGATGCTTTGGGGGGAACACAACAGGTAAGCTCAAACATCACCGGCGTCAGCCAAGCTTCCGGTGAGACAGGTCAGGCATCGACGATGGTGATGAGTTCCGTTGAAGGCCTTAAGGAGAACATGCAGGACTTGCGTTCTAATGTTGATGAATTCCTGAAAGCCGTTAAAATCGCTTAAAGGCGTTTTGAAGGCAGAGCGCTCTAAAGACCGATTTTTTGAACCGGTAACGGCGCTACCGTAAAACATTCCTGGCCCGGCGCATCAATAATCGGGCCGCCGACATAGCTAAACCCGAGGTCAAAAGCCACCTTAAGAATGCCCGGACTTGTCACCCCTTTTATGTACATCTTGGTCTTCATATCCTTCTTATACTTTGCAGCATATTTAGAAAGCAAACCATAAACCTGATCTTCCGGGAACGCCATTTCATCCAGATCAAAGCCATAAGCATGGGGAGAAAAACCCTCAAAACTATAATCCGGACAAGACAGAATACCCGTATCAAAAACAATAGCCCTACAACACGCACCCTGAAGCCATCACAATGGGTCAGGCTTATCAGATGAGGCGCATCCCGAAGAAGCTTTAGAGCCTTGGTTGAGGCCGATGACGGGTGGCATGATGTTGCCGCAGGGAAAGCAGATTAACCTTGCTATGAATATCCGCAAAATCGACAGCACTCCGTTCATGGTCAGGCACATCTTCCCAGGTTTTAAAAAGTTCCTGCGCCCGCCCGATCCAATTTTCAGGCTGAAACAAGGAGGGCAATTCATTTTGTTCCATAAGAAGATCAAGCATCGTTCTGCCGTCTGCCCCCTGCATAGCTATATCGTCATAGGAAAGATGTTCACCACTTTCTTTCAAAATATCCTGCACCTGTTCAAAATAACCAAACCGTACAGCCGTAAGCATAACCGTTTCATCTTTGAAAGCAGAAGAAAGACGGAGATGGGCCAGAGTAAATTTCTCTCCATTCTGACGCAGATTTTGCCTGATCGCATCCATCCGCTTCCATACATTCTTCATACCAAGCGCCCGAACCGGCCGGTTGTTATATTCCATTTTTTTATCCAGACTGGCTGTCCAGTCTTTCACAGATTTCATCTTACCGCCGGCACCGCTCTCCATAATATCGGAAATCACACTGAAAATATCAATGTCATCAAAACGCGATGCAGGGCCCTTCTCAAAAAGATCCAGCATCTCATCAAGGCGGTCCTGCCAGATGAGCGGGTGAAAAAGCTTGTCAGCCACATCCATCTCAAACGCTTTTTCCAAAGGAGCCTTAGCACCGCCACGGGAAAACATAAAATCATCTGCTGTTAAAATTTCACCATGCGCTTGAAGTTCCCTGCAAATCTTTCCAAAATGCTCCCAGAAGGGTGCAATAGAAAAAGACGTGCAGCCATCACTATCCAACAGAAGAATATCTTCTGTCCTGATATGATCACCATGCTTGGCAAGTTTTTGTTGCATCTCCTCAACAGACCCTATCCTCAGGGCATTAATCATTTGCCCCGGATGAATTTCCATTTTCTCAAGCTGATCTTCCCGCAACTCTTTTCCTGCCAGCGCGGCAACCTCACGGCGTGCATCCCGAAAATCAAAACCATCACGCTTTGATTTCGGTATTTCATACCATAAATCTTCCATCTCGGTCAGACGGTTTGCCCAAAGATGCTCTGAAAACAAACGGTTGAGCGCATCTTTATCTATAGCCATCTCAAGAATGGATTTTTTATCATCAGCCATTTGCCTGAAATCTTCGGCTGTAAACTCTTCACCGTTTTTACGAATTAGATCCACGAGCCTGTCTAAATGCGCCCATACTTCCCGGAACTTAAAAATACTGTCCCCATCCTGCGTTTCAGAAAACAGATCACTTTTCGTGATTTTGATACCGTTCAAAAGCTGGTCTGCCGTCTCTGACTCCATCAGAACATCTTTATATAAATCATGCCCGGAATGGCATTCACACAAGACAGCGATAAAGAGTTGTTTGGCCCTATTCACTTTCGTTCACCTCATAAAAAACTGTTTTACCCTGACCGTGTCGGCGGCTGACCCGCATAGCGACATGCCGCGTAATAGACGAGTTATCCGGTATCAAAATCGTTTTCACCTTCTCATCCGAAAAAGCATCCTCCAGGTCCAGTGTTGAGCGCACCGTCCTGACATCATCATCCTGTTCCAGAATACGCGTTTCCCAGCCGCTATCCAGCTCATAAAAAAAACTGGCGCCACTATGTACAGGAAACGTCTTTGTCGCCCTTTTTCGGGCCATAACAGGCAGCATTCCTGCTGCCAGTTTTGCAATAACACCCGGAACACCCGGAACACCCAGTGTGAGCTTATCCTGCTCCGGTACTTTCTCCTTTTTAAAAGGCTCCATATTTATAATCTCCCTGCTTTATATATTTTTTAATCTTATTTTTTAATTTTATGCGGCCTCCGGTCTTGCCGGACGGTTTGTTATATAATGCGGCCAAAGACTCTTAATCTCCTTGTTAACCATCAGCTCCTGCAACGAAACTTTTTCTTCCTTCTCCAAAGAGCCAAGTGTATTGCGCATCAGGAACGCGGCTTTCAAAAAATTACCATCACGGCTATTTTTTCCGGAAACGACCCGTTTCAGGGCAGTTTCTATTTTCTTCACGGCCCCTTGTTCTGCACGGTCTATATAAACAGCATTGCTCATATTAAACGCTCTTTTCAGATCAGGGTCGATGGCACCGTCTCCTACAACAAGGAGTTTGTCAGCCTTGCTGTTCCAGACAATATGAAGCGGGACAGGCTTTGTTTTTCCTTCACCTTCGCCATGGGAAACAACAATTGTTGTTACGGCCAAACCCGTTTTTGAAGTATTTTCTGCCATCGCAACAGACTCATCTATTGTATCGCCCTGTCCTTTAGCCACAGCACCGGAAGCACTGATTGCTTCGTTCCAGACGGCCTTTAAATTTCTGTTCCGCAAGTCCGGCGCGGCCAGAGTTCGCAAAAAGGCATCACGGGAGAGTAAACCCTGCGCAAGCGGCGTGTTATTCCCTTCCTCCTGCAACAAAGAATCTACTATCCCGACTTTATGAAGGGGGGTGTCTATATTGTTGTTAAAAGCGACAAAGCCGCTGCCTTTCAAACCGTCCAGAGCCTGCGCCACCATGGGAACTGTCAACACTTTATCATTATCATCCTGAATGCCCGTGTGGTTTTGCCGCAAATAGTCACAAAGCAAATCCCGAAGATAGGCAACCCGGACATCCGCCACATCACTTTCATAGGGATTATCATCCAACAATTTTGCAATATTTTTTCGCGTGCTATTTTTACCCTCAAGCAACTGCGCTTCTCCAACGCCGCAATCCGCGGCATGGCGCTCCAGTTTTTTATGCAGGGCGTTTTTGTTAATATCCTTCGTTGTCTTGTTGATATGGTTAACAATAACCCGCGTCAGGTTTGTTCCAAACAAAACAGAAGGGTCATCATAGCCTGTAAAATCAGACGCGTCCGGCGCGGCAGTCCATTCCCCCGTATCATAACCTTCACTTTCTGAAAGAGGAATAACAGACGGCCTTGCCTCCATCGCCTCCTTAAAATGGTCCATGATTTTCCTAAAATCAATACTAACTTCTGCATTATAACGTTCGTCAATCTCCTCCATAAGCTCCGCCAGATTGCTGGCACGGCGATATAAAGGCGATTCAGGATTAACCAGATGGCTCCAGCCGTAATAAAACCGGGCCAGCATTTCAGACGCTTCCAAAACACTCTCCCAGCGTTCAAGCAAACTGATATGAAGATCGGGAACATTCTTAATTTCATCATCGGACAAGCCCATGGTCCGCCATTCCTGTAATTTGGCACGAAAAGCCTCAGGAT
The DNA here is from genome assembly GCA_021776075.1 of Alphaproteobacteria bacterium. Taxonomy (GTDB): domain Bacteria; phylum Pseudomonadota; class Alphaproteobacteria; order Micavibrionales; family Micavibrionaceae; genus JAJFGQ01. The sequence continues at coordinate 7,148 of JAJFGQ010000039.1, forward strand.
CAGCTTTCCACTGCTCTTCTGCCGAATTATAAATCGTTGATACCGGTAAACCCGTTAAAATCTGACAAATTCTGTGCTGCCAGTCTTCTTCCGTTGCCACGGGTATAAATTGTGGGATAATCCGGGAATTTACAGATTGTGGTAACTCGTCCACATCGTGACCGTCTTCTTCCGCATTTCCTGTCATGGTCACAGAAAAACCGGCTTTCTGATCTTCACGACGGAAGGTAAAAGCCTGTCCAACATCGTCCCCTTTTTCTTTCAGGGTATTTTCAACCGTCACCGCATCAATTTCTCCAGCAAAAAACTGCAAAACAGTATGGAGGCTGGCTGTCGTCCCTTGTTTGGCCCTGTTGAACTCATCAAGGATAATATCCCGGCCCTCTTTCCATGCCACGATGAGAGGGCCTTCCTGCGTAGCCATGCCCAGCGCATTACCGCCCAGCTTGTTTAAGCCCTCCAAATGGCTGATACTGCGCAGAGCATCCAAAGCTTGCTTCACAGCCGTTTCCGAACCCTCCAGATCATCATTTTCATCATGTAGATTTTTGCCGATCATGTGCCAGTCAATACTGACCTTCCCGGCTTCATCTTCATGAAAAGCCTCACCAAGTCCCTCACGCAATAAGGCAATTGAAACCGGATTCAGGCTGTTACTCGCCAGTCGGCTATCCAGTTCATCGTAAAAACGGCGGTCCTTTCCAAAATCCAGAACTGTTTCGTAGAGCAGCTCAGCCAGATTCTTCTTACCGCAATCTATTTTAATCGCACCTTTCTCACAACGCATCCGGGAAATTAATTCACCCATATAGGTCTTGCCTGACCCGGCTGCGCCTTTTAAATACTGAATCGTCCGTTTGCTCTCAGGACGACGGCGGCTAATCGCGTCAAAAAACAAAGGCAGCATACCGGGCGTTGGCATTTCCCGCATCGCCATACCCACAACCTCGTGATAACGCCTGTCGGAATACACAATCAAGGGATTCTCATCATCTTCCAGAACACCCAGGTGCTGAACAAGAATTTTTTCACCACGCTCATTTTCAACAAAGGCCGTATCCCGCATAGGATAAGGTCGTCCGCTGATGCCCAATTTGATGGCTATAGAGCGTTTATCCTCTTCAGAGAGATCGCTGACGTATTTTTCTAATTTTTTCAAAGACTTACTTCCCTATTCTGTTTATTTTTTATTATTTATAATCAGGAGATTATTTCTCCTTTTTTATCGCAGTAAGAAACACTATAGCGTAACTCTGCCTATGAATTAAGAGCCTAATTTCGGTTTCGACTCCATCCTGATAGAAGCCCTTCTAAACTCCTGTTTTTTCTTGCTGCGCGGCACGGCGACAAAGCTCTGGCATAAGCGAATTTTTTCAAACAAGGCAGCAACAATGGCCAGCGGAATTTTGTTTACATCCGTTTCGGCAACCACACCAACCCGTTGTGACGAAGCACGGGACTTTACAGCCGCGGCCACTTCTTCCATGGCAACATCGGAAATATGCATACTTCTTTTCATCACCGCAAAATCAAAGGTCACATGTTTGGACGTCGCCAGAAGAATATTGATCGCCTCGGTTGCCTCCTCAGCATCAAAAATATCCCCGTCCGACAGCACAAACATGTGGGTAAAACCGCAAAAAGCGGAGCCGTTTCCTTTCTGTTCCGCCATTTGTTTTGTAATTTTCCGAATTGATGGCGCTAAATCAGTCCCCGACCCCATACCTTTGCGCGCCTTCACAATATTCTTGCCTATCACTCTGGGATCATCGCCGGGTTTGGCTAAAATAATAGGATTATCATTTCCCCACATGGTGATATAGACATTCGCATCAATTGTTTTGGCGGCCTCATACAAAATCGTTCCGGATAAAAGTGCTATTTCAAGCGGTGTAGGACCGGAACCAAACACGTGACTATCCATACTTCCTGACCCGTCAATCTGGATCACGATATCCAGCTGTGTCGGCTTCTGATATTCCTCATTCTTCTGAAATCGTCTCAGATCACGTTCTTCAATTCTCTGGCCTGTGACTTTCTTCAGGACAAGATTGCGGTGCGCTTCCCCGTCCAACCGGTCCAGATCATTGGCCTCCGGAAGCGTTTCCAATTTCAAAGACCGCTTTTGTGCCGTTTCAAGCTGGCGCTCCTGTACCTTTTTCAACATACGCGCCACCTGCGCAATCGGACCGGCCAACTGCGCTACGATAGTCGGATAATCATCCCAGTCACTTTGCGCAATTTCCTCCAGCGTTTTACCGGCACCACCGGATCCAGCTTCGTTTCCACCGCCCGGTTGATCGCTTGGCTGATCCCCTTCACCGGGCATTTGCCCTTCTGCCGGACCATCAGCTTCCTGCCCCTCTTGTTCAGCCAATTCATCCAGCATTTCCTGTAGAGTTTTACCGTCCTCTCCCTGTCCGTCATTTTTCTGGTCTGGAATGCTGTTTTCCGGTTTTTCCGGCGGTAAATCGACATCCGGCATATCCTTGCTACCGGCATTGCCCTCCATATCGACATCAATTTCCCGGCCCTCTTTATTCACCCCGGCCTGCGCAGGGTCGAACTGATCTCCGGGCTGCCCCGGTGACGGCTTACCCGGCTGCGGCTTACCGCTTCCCGGCTGACCTCCCGACTCCCCCGGTTGACCTGGGCCTTGCTGTCCTTCTTGGCCTTCTTGGCCCTCCTGACCCTCTTGTCCCTCTTTCTCTTCCTGTCCTTCCTGACCCTGCTGCTGCTCTTTTTGCTTCTCTATTTCCTGATCAACCTGCTCTTCGACCTGACTCAAAAGAATGGCGGCATAGTCTGCCAGATATAAATCCCAGATTTCCTCAATAATCTTATTACGCCGGTCGGCATATGAATCCGTCAGTTTATTAAAATAATCGCTCCCTTTTCCGCGCTCCCGCAGCTCAGGCTGCAAATGCTCCAGACCCTCCGGTCCACCGCACAGTTCCAGCAAATACGAAAAATCAGGGTGAGGAAAAACAGCCTCACCACCCTCATTATCATTCGCGCCCTGTAAGGCTTTTATTTTTCTGACCCATTCGGCCCGCACACCTGTTTGCTGCCAACCGTCCTGCGTATCTTCAAACAAATTGTTGTTTTTAAAAAACGTCAGATTTACAGCGTTAATGATATTGATAAAACGCTGGTTCGTTTCATAGGTTAGCTTGGCATCCGGGTGCGCTTCTATTTTCTTACGCTGTTCTTCCCACGCGTCCTGCTCTTTTTGCAAAGTCCCGTCGATTTGTTCCTGAATCCAGACCCCGGTATTTCTGGCAAACACCCCACGCAACCATCCTTTATAGGGCTTTTTCTTCTTAATCTGGGATAACGTCTGATCTCCGAACCCTGAAATGGTCGTCGTCATATTATTCAACGCATAGGAATAACTCTGCGCAAGACGCCGTTCCATATTAACGGCATATCTGTTCACACAGTCATTTTCCGCCGCATCAAACAATTTATGACGCAATTGCCATTCCGCGGCCAGCATCCGCAATGTCTTATATTCCACTTCATTCAGAGTCCCGCTATTCGCTTTACCCTGCAGCGCTTCCATCTCTTCCCTGATGGCCTGTTGCCGCGGCGGGAAATTGGTCGTTAACTGGCTGTGCCCCACTTCATGAAACAAGGCTCCGCGCGCATGCTCAAAGCCGGCTGTCAGGCTCATCATCAAATCGACATTGATGTAATTGTCTTCCGGGTGAAAAAAGAACCAGCTCCCCGGTGGCCCCCACGAAAATTTTGTATCGGGACGCCGCAAACTCTCCGCCACATAATAAGCATGCTGCATGAGTTCAACCTTGGCATAGCGGGTATCCTGAATCTGCTCCCAGATCAGCGTATCTGTCAGATCATATATAGCAGGCCCGTCAATCCAGTTCCGGTTGTATATATCCAGATTGGTTTGTATATGAAACAAGGCGGCCGCCCATAAAAGCTGGGTTTCAGGCCGGGAAATATCAGGCTCATCCTCCGCCTCTCCCGTTTCAAAAACACGCTCCATTTTTTTAAGCTCATCACGAAAATAACGGGCATCCGGCAGCGTATTTTCCAGCTCTTTAAGAAACTGCCGCAACTCACTTTCCGAAAACTCTTTATCTTCTGCCCGCAATTTCCCGACCATAAACAACCGGAAGGGTGTCAGGTTTTGTTCGAGAATAGATAAAAGGGTATGGTCGGCCCTGTCCTGCAAAGCGAGTACTCCCAGACTCCCGGTAATATTGCGGTTTTTTACCGGATAATTTTTGTTATATTTTGCCCGTTTTTGAGCATTTTTATTCCCTGTAGAGACTCCACATATACCACACTCGCCTTTTCAGGAAAAGCCTATCACTTTGAATTTATTTATGTTTTCTGGAAACTGGATAAGCAGCAGCAAAAAATTTGACATAGTACCCCCTTCTATTTTACAAACATATTTCACATAAAAACAAGACATCGTAATGAGATGACTGATAAAAACTCAAAAACAGAAGAACTGACCGATCAGTTGATAGACTTAATCGCGGACACTTAACCGCCGCCATTGATACAGGAACGAGCATTCATCACGCACTGACCGACAATTTTTCAACACACAGCGAAACACCGCTCAAAAAGAAAATATTCAGTCCCCTGCATGGCCTTTCCGCCGCAGATATTGGCGGCGATGAGATCATCAAAAGCCTGCCGCTC